>JAADCS010000036.1 GCA_013154295.1 Thermotogae bacterium | reverse complement strand
TAGCTGAAACCAGCACTCGGCTCCCGGTTAAGTCCCAAGAAGAGCCTCTCCAGTCTCTCTCGTACTCCCTCGGTGGCGGGAACTTCCTCAAATGGGGGAGTGCCACCTGACCAAGTTTTAAGTCCTTCTTTGGAAACTGATAAGGTCGCCCTTTGTCGGCGTTTGATTTTTTCGTTGGGTAGTATATGAAAGGCGGTATTTTTTCACATTGGTATCACTGTGAGGCTAATCGGCCTCCAAGTGAAACCACCTTTATTAGTTTCGGGTCATTTGTACATACTTACAATCATTTCACTAAGGTTGCGAGAAACGAAAGATCTTTTAAAGGTTTTCACACTTCCGGTTGCACACGAAAAGGACGTTTATATGGTAAAAGGGTATTAATTTCCCTTCCATCTCCCTTGTGTTTGATTTCCCTTACGAGGGCCTGCAAATACATATCGGATACATTTCTCCCTTTTCTGCGATAAAAATCACAGTAGGAGCATATACGCTGGCAATAGGGGATATGTATATAGAGACCCCTCAAGCCAATCCCAAGATCTCATCCAGTTCCTTGCCGCTGATTGTCTCCTTTTCCAACAGAGCCTTGGCTACAGCGTGGAGTTTGTCCTCATGCTTTCTTAGGATCTCTTCGGCCCTTTCTTCGGCTCTCCGAACGATGTTTTTTATCTCCTCATCTATGATTTGAAGAGTCTTCTCTGAAACCGGAGTCTTCACCCCCAGATCCCGTCCCAAGAAGACGTGTCGCTCCACTTTTCCAAAGGTAGCGGGTCCAACCTTTTCGGACATTCCCCACTCGGTTACCATTTTACGGGCTATTTCGGTAGCCCTTTCCAGATCGTTGGCTGCTCCCGTTGAATAGTCTCCGAATATTATCTTTTCCGCTACTCTTCCTCCCATAAGCGTTGCCAACAGATCTTCAAGGTACTCTTTGGGAAGTATCTTCTTCTCTTCCTTAGGTAAAGAGAGCGTAACACCCAGAGCCATCCCCCTCGGAATTATAGAAACCTTGTGAACCGGATCCCCGTGAGGTACCATACGTGAGACGATAGCGTGACCAGCTTCGTGGTAAGCCACCCTTTTCTTCTCCTCCTCACTCAAGGGGGAGCTCTCACGTGCCACACCCATCATGACCTTTTCCACGGCTTCTTCTAAATCTTTCTGCTCCACCCTGTCCTTACCCCTCCTAGCCGCCAGAAGTGCAGCTTCATTTATGAGATTGGCCAGATCGGCTCCAGAAAACCCTGGTGTAAGTTCAGCTATACGTCTAAGATCAACATCGTCGGCCATCTTGACCTTGCGAGCGTGCAACTTAAGAATCTCGTAACGACCCTCCAGATCCGGTCTCTCCACCACTACCATGCGATCGAACCTTCCGGGCCTAAGTAGGGCCGGGTCAAGTATATCTGGCCTGTTGGTGGCGGCTAAAACTATTATACCGGTTCCAGCCTCGAAACCGTCCATCTCAACCAGCAGTTGATTCAGAGTCTGCTCCCTCTCATCATGCCCACCTCCCAAACCTGCTCCTCTCATTCTTCCCACAGCGTCAATTTCGTCTATGAAGATTATGGCGGGAGCCAGCTGTTTAGCCTTTTCAAAGAGATCCCTTACCCTTGCCGCGCCCACCCCTACGAACATCTCAACGAACTCCGACCCCGATATCGAAAGGAAGGGCACACCTGCCTCCCCCGCCACTGCCCTCGCCAACAGCGTTTTACCCGTTCCGGGGGGGCCCACCAGGAGGATTCCTTTAGGGATCCTTGCCCCTATGCGACGGTATTTGCTGGAGTTCTTCAGGTAATCGACGATCTCTTTTAGCTCCTCTTTGGCCTCTTTTGCGTCGGCAACATCATCAAACGTCACATTGGGTCTATTTTCGGTGTATATCTTGGCCCTACTTTTACCAAAATCAAAAGCCCTCCCCATACCACCGTTTACAGAACGGAACATGAAGAACCATAGAGCTATGAGTATCAGAAGCCAGGGAAGATAACTTAAAAAGACGTCCATCCATATCTGCCGCTTTTTAAAGATCACCACCACCCCGTTATCAGCCAGAGTTTTAAAGAGGTCAGAATCCCTGGCATCCTCCGGTAAAGTGAGCCTAAAACGCCTAACCGGTTTATCCTTTATCACTATGGCTTGCTTGAGAACTCCCGCGACCGTGCCGTCGGAGACGATCAGGGTGTCTATATTCTCCGAGTCCACCAGTTCAAGGAAAGTGTTGTAGGTTATCTCCGTTTCCGGCGATGGGGGATTCAAAAATATCTGCAAGGCAAAGATACCAGCCAAAATTATTCCTCCCCATATCAGCACTGTCGTCCAAAACGACCCTCTGTTTCCGTTCATGAAGCAGGTTATTTTACAGCCGCCGCTTTACGTATAACTTTACGGCCGAAGGTGTAGAACAGCGTATGTCCTTGCATGCGGTGATCGGGCCTACAACCGACCTCCCTTATATGCCAATCCCTCAAGAGAAGTTCAACCGTTCTTATACCAAAGAACCCCAGTTCGTTCATCCGCTTACGGGTTTCCTTTACCTGTTCAACATTGGGTGAAGCTGCCACCAAAAATCCACCACCTTTCAGAGACCTGAAAGCATGAGGAACGATCTCCCAAGGTTCGGGAACATCTACGATAGCTATATCCACCTCCCTCTCCCAAAAACCGCATTTGGCGACATCCCTTAGGTGCCAGATCACTTTCTCTGCCCTTCCGTACTTGGAAACGTTCTCCTTGGCAACTCTCTGGTGCCTGGCATTGACATCGTAAGAGTAGAGCTTGCCAGGTTCCACCAACAGCCGACTCAACACGACGGCCATTCCACCACTTCCACTCCCTACCTCAACTATCCGGGCCTTGGGGTGGAAATCAGTAAGCATCAGGACCAAACCTATATCTTTAGGATAAAATATATTAGTCTTACGCCTTAGACGGAGGACGAAGTCGGCGTTGGAAGGCCTTATCACGTAAAACACTCTACCCGTTGAGGAGCGGAGGGCATCACCCCAAAGCAAACCCTCCGGCAGATGCACTATACCCCTGTGGGAATGGACAGCCTTTCCGGGACGATATTCGCTTAAGTAGTTGGCATCCGGTCCACCCCAGAGGAGTATGTACTCCCCCACTTTAACTTCCATAGGTACTTAGTCTAAAGCGGAGTCGTTATAAAAAGGCCCCGCCCTTTCGGGCGGGGACCCTTTTGTTTTGTGTGTCGTTACTTGACCACGACCTTTTGGACGCGGTTTCCACTCTTCACGAAGTACACGCCGCTCTTAAGAGCCACGAAACCACCCTCGGTGGTGGCCACCAAGGAACCGGCAGCGTTGTAGATGTGGGCAGGACCGGAGACCTGGATTCCGTTCTCGCGCACGACGATCTCGGCAGCGGGTAGGCTGATCTTGGGTTTCTCGGCTACACCCACGGCTTGACCGCAAGAGACGTGGATGAGAGGATATAGGGATACACCGCTCTCCTCTCCAACGTTACAGAAGAGCTGGGTACGGGGAGCGTCGGTGGGAGTAAGGTAGGTCATGCAGATCTCTCCACCGTAGCTTACATTGTAACCGTAGGTGGGCTTGTAGGACAGCAGGTACATATCTTCCATCATATCGGAAGCCATATCGTCGCCGATGAGGTCGGGATCGGATTCGCTCCAGGTTATACCACCGTCGTAGGAAGCGAGGGCCATTATGTCGGTGGGAGGCTCGCTGCTGCCGGTCACGGTAGGACACCCATAGTTGGTGGTGTCGGGGAAGTACAGGAAGGTGGCGACAGCCTGGTTACCTCCTGGATGGAAAGCCAGGTTGGCCCTGTAAGCCACGAACTTACGGAAGACACTATCGGGATTGGAGGGACTGGGCATATAGAAGGCGCTGACGGTAGCTCCCGTGGAGTCATCCGCCATATTGATCATCACAACGTTACCCGTGTATTTCCCGGCGTTGTTAAGAGTGTCTTTCTCTATATAGATGACCCACACGTTCCCGCTCGGATCTATACTGGCGGTGCCATCCGTGATGGAGTTCATGGTATCGGAAGCGGTAGCGAACACGTAATAGAAGACCGGATAGGGCCCATCGATCGTACCGTCGGGATTCACCCAGAGATAACCATCGGTGCTTGTGGAGAAGTCATAACCGTAGACCAAAGCCCTGCCGTTGTAGATACCCACATCGTAGGGGTAGAACCCCTCATCGGTACCGGAGTTCCTTATTATTTGGAAGGGACTGGCCGAAGCCCCAGCTATATCGTAGGTGTAGAAAACTATATCGTAATTGTCGGAGAAAGCTATTATAGCCACGGTATCGGGTGATATGAACCATCCGAAGGTGTGGAAGAAGTTCATGGTAGCGTCATCCAAGCAGTAGCCATAGGGAGCGAGACTGTCGGCTAGAGCCACGCAGGCCTGTCCCCAAGCAGGACCAGCCTCCAACTCGGGCCAAGTTATCACGGGCTGACCGTTGTAAAACCCGATACAGTTGGGATAACGGCCACCCGTGTTCAAAAGACCAGCCGCCTCGTTCACATCTTCCACCATATTCCAGCTGCCTCCCCCATCAAAGGAGTAGGCCACCGAAAGGTAACCGCTTCCACGGCTGTCTACGCGCCTGTAGACCAGGCAGATGCTATCACCATTCACGTAAAGTGAGCGATGGCTCTGTGTCCAGAGAGTGTACTGGTTAGGGGCCGTATCGGTGAAAAGCTCGGTCAGTGCGAAGGGGGAAAATACCGGTTCGCTGGGGGATCCTACGTTCGCCATATCTATCTGCTGGCGGGCCAGGGCCCTAGCCCGCAAACCATCGGCCACCCTAAGCTGGATGGCCCCGTTTAGATGCGTCGCCTGAATAGGCAGTGCCGCTATTACCCAAAGCATATACATACCTCCTTTTTTACATACCAAAGAAAAGCTCGTTGGTCTTCTGATAGACCGACGCGTTAAAGTTTCTATCCCGCGTGAATCCGACTGTCCCCACCATCTCCTCATAGGTGTCGGGTAGGTAGTTCCAGTCTCCGCTTGGATAGGTGGAATCTCCGAAGAAACGGATTATGGATACGGCGTTCCCGATCCAATCGGCCTTGTAGTATCCCAGAGCAGCCACACCGGCCAAACCGTTCAAGATACCGGTATCGTCGTCACTCAATCCGGGGATGTCAGCATAGCCTTTATCAGCTCCTATGTCGCCCCTCATGGGGAAAAGCATATAGGCGACGAAGGCCAAATAGGCAGCTCTCTTGTTGTCTATAGCTTCCATGTAGTAAGTATGGGCATCGGCGGCCAAGGCCATCCAAACTATATCCGAATACTCACCCAAGCCCGTTTTGGAAATCTTCATGGTGGTCATAGTTAGGAAAAGACTATCACCCACACCATCATCTTCAAGCCAATCCTTAAGAAGTGGAAATTCGCTGGTCCTATCGGATCCACCCTTTGAACTGGTCAGCATAATCACGGGACCATCGGGATCGGTGTAGGAGGCCGAAGAGGAGGTTACGTTGAGAGGAACCGTAGTGGGTGTGAAGGCGGTCAGGAAAGCGCTGGGGGAGATGGATTTAAGACCGAGCGCCGTGTCTGGCTTTACAATTATGCTTCGCAAATCGACGGGGAGATAAATATAATCGTCATCTTCAAAGGATATACCGTTGTCGGCAAATATGGGTCCCAACTTCCAAACTCCCAGAATCCAGTAGTTGGGAGAGCTAGGTAACCGCCCGTTCCCATCAACTCGCAAAAGGCTTCTGGGATCGAACCCCGACGAGTAGACACTCTCCAAGGTGTCGGAGACGTGGAGACCTACTATCATCTCGTTCTCCTGGACGTATGGAGTATAGATAAGGGCAAACTCTTGGTGAGCATCGGGGTAAAGGCCCAGGCGCATCAACGATAGACCCTTGCCCAGGTGAGCCTCCATGTTGGAGGGATCCACCACACTCACCGCCGTGTCAAACTTGGCGAGGGCGGAGTCAAACTTACCGGCCTTGTACAGGCTCCAACCCTCCGAGAGCAATCTCTCCAAGCTCGCCACCTCTGGAGTGGTATCTTGTGCCTTGAACAGCTTACACCCACTCACCACCATCACCCCTCCAGCGAGCAGCACTCCCAGAAACCACTTTCTCATCTTACACCTCCGAGTATGATGACTTTAACCGTCTTGGCGAACCTACCCGCTTTGACGTGAGCCACATATACACCTTTGGGCAGGTTCTTTAGGTTGAACACATAATTCCCAGAGGACGTGGCCTCATGAGTGATCTCTCTGATCAAACGCCCCATCGGATTGTATATTTTAAGGCTGATCGTAGCGGCATCGGGTAGAGATACCACGAGTCTACCGATTTCAGATTTTACGTTGAAGGAAACGATAGATCCTACGTCAGGCTTTTCCTTGCCCACGAAGACACGATAAGCCCCATTTACGAAAGCTTCGACCTTACCTTCTTCAGGATAATAGTAGGTGTTGGCCTCATGCCATGTGGAACCGTCGAAGTAGAATATCTTGTCGCCCTCTTGGGCTTTGGCACGTATCCGGGCACCGACCGGTACGCTGAAAATGTATTCACCGTCTTTGGGGAAGAGGAAGAACCGCTGCTCCCCACCGATGGAAGCCATCTCTAGTACGTTCGGTATCACCGTGATCATATCACCATCCAGGCGCACCTTGTAGAACTCTCCAACTGTGTCGCCTATGGTGGCGGTGTAATCGGTCCCAGCCACACTTTGCGCTCTGATAAGGCGGTACTTTATCGGACCGAAGTACTCGTTTCCGAACAGATCCTTAAAAGATAGACGGGCCTGGGACATATACACGTAATCGGTGTTATCCACCATTCCGCCGTAGAGGAGAAGGACGTTCTGGGCCTCATAGTTGGAAGAATCGCTGGCGGGCCAGAACTGCACCAAGGCACCACTCTCCCCAGCGTCGGTATATACGGGAGCATTGGAATGTAGATACACATCTACGAATTCGGCAGCTGCATAATTGGGCATGACCGCAAAGTCGGTTACCATAGGCGGGTTTATGGCCAGGTCATCGGTGGAGAAGCTATATTTGGCGGTTCCACCTATGTTTATAAGTAGGAAGTAATAGCGACCTCTCAACCCATCTGGATCTTCAAAACTCCAGCGCAGCCGCTCGTCCATCTGTGCCTTCTCCCAGGTGTTGTTATTGAGATCCACCTTGTAGATGACGAAGCCGGGTATAGTGTCCAGAACACCGTTTATATAGGTAGGTATAACATTAGCATCGGCACCATCAAAGAGTACCAGTGTGCGTCCCGGTGTGTTGGGACTGAACCTGTAAGCGGATAGAGCTATAAATACATCCCCATTCTTCCTGGTATCGCTTCTTGCGGCATAGCTGAAATCGTTGAGAGCGGGATCGCTCGTAAAATGCGGATAGTCAGCCAAGGCGTCATCCCATGTGGCACCCGCTCCTAAAAGCTTCAGGTAAAGTCTTTCAACTTCCCTGTAGAAGTTGGAGCCATGGGAGAGGATTATGTTGTTGAGGGAGTTAGATATGAACGGATAGTAAGTGAAGGGAACATCGGCCTCCCTTATGGCATCCTTTATAGCATCCTCTCCACCTATATCCTCAATGTGTATCACCCAGGGTAATATCTTGGAAACGTTGACACTCGGTTGGGCACGCCCATCATAGAGAAAGCTGTAGAAGAATAGGTAGTAGGAGGTCTCGGCGAAATCACCACCTGTGTAGCCTCCGGCCATACCCACGGAGTCACCGAAGTCCCTTCTAAGGACCTTGTGAGCTATCCAGGCCGCCTTTGCTGCTACCTGGAATTGGTTGAAGAACTCCGGATAGTAGTTGTGCATCTCGGTTGTATCCAGGCTATAGGCCACTATCCTGGCGAACTGGAAGGCGAGATAACGGCGTACACTGGCAGTATCCCAAGTCGCCCCGAAGTTATCCTCCGCGGCTCCACGGGCCGTGTTTATGTAGATAACATCGTAGGCGTTGAGAGTATCAAACACATCCCAATAACCCACCCTTTCCTTAGGGGGTGCAGTGGAAGGATCGCTGGTGTTCAAAGGTCCTATGAGTATTAGGACTTTGTTCTTTTTGACCTTGAGGTCGGAGTAGGATATACCCATGAAGTTCATTATGGCTTCTGGCACGCCTTCAAAAGCAGCCTTTGCGATACCCACGTACTCGCTAACCAAGGCGTCAGGTATGGTGTCTATGGCAAGAGGCCTGTACCACTTTCCCTTCACGAAGAGGTTATAGAGGCTAAAGAATTTGGTGCTATCCATAGATACGTTGCTGTTGTCGGCAAAACGCACCCTCATTTGGACCACATCGTCGCTGGTAAGAGTACCACAAGCGTAGGTGGAGGGTACAAAAGCGTACCTCATCTCCTGTGGCATGGACGTTATGTCGGCGTTGGATAGGCTAAGGATGGGCGTCCAGCAGGTGGAGGTATCGTCTCCAGATTTTATTATCTCAAAGAATACGGTATCGCTGGCTTCAAGTCCCGTTAGTTTATAGGTAAAGATCAAGGAATCGGGAACCGGAACGTCGGTTTGGGAGAGATCTATCTCACCGGAGGTCAGAGAAAAACTGCCTGTACCAGGGGTGGCAGTGTATATGATAGCGGGATAAACGAAGCTTTCACCGATCTCTTCAAAGGTCATACCCCAAAGTGTATCAGCATTCCAGCCTATAGGAGGGAAGTCTCTGAAGGATACTATTTCAACCAAGTTCATGGTACCGATGTTCTTTTTAAGGAGGGCTATGTAAGCGTAGTCCGTCGAATCCAGGATTGGGACCTTTGTGGGTTCTTCATCTACCGAGAATACCAGTTTCAGAGTTGGAAGATATACATCCACACTATCAAGCCCCAGAAGGGGCGTAGCGGTCAAAAGACCGAGGAGAAAGGCATAACGTTTCATTCTTCACCTCCTTTTAAAATACATATACCAAACCCAAACGGCTTACGTCGGGCATGCGGTAGTTCACGGTGTAGGAGTAATCAAAGGAAAGGTTGGCGAACTTCAAGCCAAAACCGGCCGCCATCACCTCATCATGGGATTCTGCTATCCACTTGAGACCACCGCGGAACTTCTTACCTAGACGGAAGAAGAACATGTTGGCGTAGGAGTACTGGAAACCCAAGTTGTAGGACTCGGAGTTATCGTTGGGGTGATTCACCTCTAAGATGCCAATAAGGGCATGATAGGATCGGCGAAAGACGTCAAAGGATATACCTGCTCGGAAAGTCAGCGGTAGGTTGTAAGCCTTAAATGGAACCGTATCTACCTGGACCTCATTACCCGTGAAGGTGTAAAACTCGTAGGAACCAGAGAAGGCAGGATCTGTACCAAAGTTCTGAACCGTCATTCCTATGTTTACACCCCTCCATCCGGTTTCAAAGACGGTACCCACATCTATGGCGAAAGCATAGGTGCTGGCAAAAGAGCCGTAACCCTCATAGATGAGTTTAGGAGCCAGAGCAACGGAGAACTTATCCGTTAGACGGGCGCCTAAAACGAAAGCCGCGGATATTCCGGTGTAGTTGAACGTACCCAGCTCCTGATAGCCATCGTCGGTTATAACCGTGTGTTTGAAACCCAAGGATGTGACACCGTGAAGATAGCCACCAAACTTAAACCTGCCCATAGGGTGGATATAAGCCACATCACTAACGTAGGTATTGACCCAATAGGGCATAAAACCTACACCGACCGCCCTGGAACTCATAAACATGGCGGAGGCGGGGTTATTGATCATCAAGAGGGGGTCGTCGGTGAAATAGCTCACCGACGCCTCCCCCATAGCCGCCACTTTGGGCGACGTGTATAGCTGGAGAAACTTACTCCCCGCTATACCCACTTTGGCGAAGGGGTCATACCCCTCATCGCCATACTGCGCAAGGAACAGAAGTAACGTCATTTTCCACCTCCTATCTCAAAACCACAAACTTACCGTAGTAGGTGTTCCCTTTGTCATCCACGATGCGCACGAAGTATATGCCGGGTGACACCATGCGTCCTTGGGGCGTTAGGAGGTTCCAGGATACGGCTCCAGTGGTCGGTAGGTTGTTGTACAGAGTTTTGATGTGATCCCCCGTAAAGCTGTATATATCTATACGGGCCGAAGCCGGTACGTTAAAAAATCGCACCTCCGGCGTTATACCGGTAGCTGACCACTTCGTGGAACCATAGACGGGGTTGGGGGCTATAACGATCTTCTTCATCCAATCGTCACCTCCGGCAGAACCACCTACGTAGATGGGTTTAGGCGCACCATCGGCCGTCTTCAAGTAATTGCTACGGGAAGATTCCAAGCTGGCGTTTATGCTAGGTTCCCAATCGAAGGCGGTAACCGCATAATAAAGGGGATACCCTTTAGGAGGATCCTTATCTACGAAGGTGTTTTGACCCACCAGCCGTTTTTCTTCTATGCGATCGCTAATATCCACACCAGCCTTATCCTGCCAGTAATTTATCCAGAAGGTCCTAACTTGGTTCTTGAGAGCTGCATCTTTGTCGGCGTCTATAATTATGCGAATGGGTGGATCGTTAAACTTGGGACCGAAACGGGCTCTATATATGGCATAACCCATGAAGTCGACTTCCTTCTTAATGGGATCGGGGGTGTACTCCGCTCTCTTATCCCATATGAGGATTACGCTGTCACCGGCAGCACCGTAACCTAACGAAGGGCTGACCGGTGGGAGCGGTATTTTCCAATGGGAGGCCTCGTTGGGACCGCAAGGGTGAGCCGGATCGCATTGCCCGTTGGTACCGGTATAGTACGCCAAAAGGGCGTAGTCCATAAGTTGGCGAAGCCCAAGCTTATAGGATCCACCATACCAGTAATTGTTGGTATCTCCGTTTAGACCTTCACCGACACCGGCCACCACCACGAACCAAAGGGTATCACCATCCCTTATCCAGTGAGGCCCGCTCGTTAGAAGGAACCTATAGTCGAACTCCGTGGCACCGAAATCGAAAGGATGGGGAGCGAACTTGTAGGGCCTTAGAGAAGGATGATCCCCCACCATGTAGTCATAACGGGCGTTATCATCACCGGGATCGTTTTCCCAGTTCCACCACTGGTGAGCCTTGGGATAGATTATGCGCACGCTGTCAGTTTCGCTGGTGCTCTTGGCCAAAGTTATGGGCTGACATAGAGAACCTACGCTTCTTCCGTTGTCGGCGGTCATATCGTTGGATGTTGGAGGAGCGTACAGAAGTCGCATACCTATGTAACCGCTACACATCCCGTTGTCGCCTGTGTCATCACCGGCCTCTTTGGGGTTATCCCAATCGTAAATCATGGAAGTGTTGCGAGGGATGAGGTAGTAGTAGTAGACGGTATCCATCTGGTCAGGATCGGCACGGTTGGGGCGCACGAGCATGAAGGAGTCAGGACGCGCTCCTGCACCGAATTTGTTCTCGTAGTATGCTATCGTTATCTCCTTCTCCTTCGGATCGTCTCCCCAAATGGTGTAGCCGTCGGGTATGTCGTCGGGCGTATGTATGGTGGTGTCGATAAGAATGGAAACGCTGTCCTCCCATCCCATAGGATGTTCCATACGGGTTATGTTGCAGTCTTCCGGAGCGCCATCGTAGTAGACGAGGTCGTCTATATGGTTCTCCGAAGGGTCGGCTCCGCACACGTCGGCGTCGTACTGCCAACCTACGTATATCTCCAGAGAATCCGGCTTGTTGTCGGATATTCCAAAGGAATCCTTAACGTAAGTTATACCGAACTCGTATGCAAAGAACTGGTTGTAAGGATCGTGAGGCCAAGATAGAAGCCGCTCTATTACCTTCAGCCCCGTGTGGCGGCCTCCGTTGCGGGTATCGTTCTTGAAATCCTGATAACGGGCCTCGATGTCCAAAAAGGATTTCTCCGACCCTATGAAAGCAAACCCCGTGGGGCCATTATCTGGGCTTGGGGTCCACTCTTTGTTACCATAGTCGTAGTGGGTCACGTACTTTCGTCCTTGGAAGAAGGTGGCGACCCATATACGACCATCCCACAGATAGTATATGTTTTGTCCTGGAGTGTTTCCTGGACGGCTGTATCCGGGAAGCACGGTCGCTGCATCACCATGCTCCCCGAAGTTGGTGAAGGTGGTCCACACCTCTCCCACCGAAATCACATACTGCTTATCTTCCAGGGCCAGAGCCCTGAAATCTCCGGCGTTCCCCGTGGGAACGGAACTCTTCGCCCACAGGGAAGTGGCCGCCAGAAGTGTAAGAAAAGCGTACTTCCTCATTTTCAACCTCCTTACCTCTGCTTCCATGTTATCTGTAGGCCGTAACGCGTCAGCCTACCCCTCTTATAGACGGTTGGATCTTTGGAGGCACCTTCCGGATCTCCGAAGTAGTAGTAGTAGTTGTTGTCGGCATAACTCACAACGGTACGATCGTTGAAGAGATTGTAAATGTCGGCGAAGAGTCGCAGGTTAGCCCCGAAGGGCAGACCGAAACTCTTGTACAACCTCAAATCTACGTTATGAACAGCTGGCATCCGGAGGCTATTCATCCTCTCAAGAACATCGCGGGGACTACGTAGTGGAGGTGACCAAGGAGTACCAGTGCCATAAGAGTATATAAGGGCCACACCATAACCGGTGAGAACCTGAAGGTTGAAGCTCTTGCGCACAAGCGGCACATCGTAGGAGATTACGGCGTTTACTACATGCCTCTGATCCCAATCGGTGTAGTGTTCCTCGGCGTATTCGGGGGCTATGCCTGCCCAGGTCAGACGATAGAGTGCATACTGGTTGGCGAAGCTGGCCTTGGCGAACTGGAGGGTGTAGGCCACGTTGAGCGTTAGGAAGCGAAGATAAGGATTGCTCCCACCGGGGGTTTTGCTGAACGTAACCTCAACACCACGCACGGATCCGAAGTCTTGGTTGACGAAGGTGGTGTACTGCCATCCGGTGTTTCCTATGTATATCCACTTGCTCTGTACCAGATCCGCTATGTCCTTATAGAAGGCAGTTATATCTATAACCGTATAAGGGTTGAAGGCGTGTTTTATACCGACCTCGTAGGAGATGGTCTTTTCGGGTTTCAAGCTGGGGTTACCCATCACGTTGAAAGCACCGGTGAAGAACCAGTACTGGTTGGCAAACAGCCACCTTAAGCGTGGTATTTGGAAGTAATGGCCGTAGGTGAAGTGAAGAACATCCGTTTCGGATATAGGGTGGGAGATACCTATACGAGGTGAAACGTAGAATGTGGGACTTACCCTCTTAGGATCGCGTATGAAGAAGGTGTCGCGCAGCGTCCTGTCGCTATACCACCAGCTGGAATCACGCGTGTAGATGGGCCCTATCTGGGCCAAAGTTAAGTTCTTTATTGGGTTGAGCAGGTCCGAAGGTATCCAGGCGTTGGGATCGTAATAGTCGAACCTGAAGCCAACGTTAGCTACGAAACCTTCAAACTCCATCTTATCGCGGATGTAGTACGCGCCTTTCAGAGGCTGAGCATCCACCAGATCCACGTAGATGTTACCGCCGGAAGCGTAATATATGTCCGTCTGTTTTATGTCGTACCTATAAAACTCAAAGCCCGTCTTAAACTCATGGCCCTTTAGGCCTAAGGGGTCTTGGGATAGGAAATCCATGCGAGCACTCCAGGTTTTGGTGTTGCGGGTGTAGAAAACGAGCCTGGGCCACGTGTATGGCTCGGGGGTATATATGTTGGAAAAGACCATGCGGGTGGTACAGGCACGCACCGTCGCCTCCGCGGGCACATAACAATCCTTAATGTTGACGACCGTATCAAGTTCAACCGCGTTGCCTTCAAAATCGTAAAGGGTATCTCCCAGAGCAACCAGAACCGTATCGTTGGTCCCCTTGACCACGGCTAAGAAGTAGTTCTGCCTCTTGGTACCCTTAGCGAACACCGGGAAGTAACCCTGTGGAGCCGTTTCCCACCAGAAGGTTTTCAGCTCAACCCAATACTGGGTGGTATCGTGGATGAGGTTGGGGTCGAGAGCCTGACCTATGAGTCGGAGCATGTCAGGATCCACCTCAACCAGGAGATCGCCATCGCGATCGGTGAAGTCGGCTACACCGTCCATATCTATATCTATGAATGGCAGATAGAGACGATAAGTGTTGAAGTACCCCAAGCGAAGCTCCAGATAGGACTTTGCGGAAGGCGCAAAGTTCAAACCAGTGGCGAACTGGCGGTTTTTAGAACGGATTACGGGCATACGGGCTAAGAGGAGTCTCCAGTTGGGACTGAAACCAAAGGCGTACTCTCCATCCGTTCCTACACCTCCGAAGAAGAGCTTGAGTTTGGGTGTGACAAACCAGGACAGCTTGAACTGATAAGAACCCTCCTTGCGCATGCCGTTCTGATAGGTACCATCGCTGCGGGTGAAGTCGTACGAGATGTAAAAACGTAGAGCGTCATAGAAAGGTAGTATGGGTCCTCCTATGCCCACTATGGGCCTGAAGTAATTCTCGCGCCATGGATACTTAAAGTAGTCCTTGCCAACGAAATAGGTTCCAAAACCTAAGAAGTAGGGATCCTTAGAGGAAAATTCCGCCAAGTTATTTTGATAGATCTCCGCTCTATTCTTGTCAAACTCCATAAGGAAATTCCAATATTCGCTTCCGGTGTTACCATCGGAAAGTTTGTACTTATCTCCGCCGTAGAAATACGGGGGCTGGAAGTACTTCATATAAGGATCACCTACGTTCGTGTTGAAAAAGCCACCCGTTCCTAAACTAGAGAAAATCTGGAGAGAAGCTTCGTATTTATCCGTCCCCTCTTTGGTGGCCACCTGTATAACGCCGGAGGATGCAGAACCGTACTCGGCACCGAAACCACCCTTGCTAACGGAAGCTTCCTGTATAGCGTTCAACGGAAGATCAACACTCTGATAACCGGTGTAGGGATCCGTAACTTCAACGCCATCCACGACGTAGGATACCTCGCCTGGACGACCCCCGCGTACCTGGATAACACCACCACTGACTCTTACACCCGAAGAGAGTGATATGGCTTGTTCCAGAGAGGCTACAGGTATGTTCTGAAGGTTTTCTCCCTTTACTACGGCTTTACTTTCGGTTTCATCTTTTTTGATTATCTTCTCTTTAGCCTCCACCACTACAGCTTCCACCTCTATGGCCTCGGAGGGTAGACGGAAGTTTATTTCGGTGGTATGATCGGCATCTACCACCACGTTCTTAATCACCTGGGGCTTGTAACCTATAGCTTTAGCCTCCAGGGTGTAAGTGCCAGGAGGAAGCCTCAAGAGTACGTAATAACCGTTTTGATCTGCATAGGTTCCTCCCTTGGCGGGACCGCTAACTATTCTTACCATGGCGGCCGGTATCGGCTCGCCTTCGGTGCTCATCACCCTTCCCGCTATCTTACCGTACTGTGCAAATAGCGGGAAGGCGAACACGAGAGCTAAAAGACCAGCGAAGAAACGCTTCATATTCACCTCCTTATGTAGAAATTTCACGAGATTCCAGCTTTTAATCCTCATCTCGCTCCTCCTTTACCGGTAGTTTAAAGATGAAAGGCATGATTATGCGCGCCTCTATGGGCCTCCCATTCCAGCCTATGGCAGGTTTGAACTTCGTCTTGTACATCGCCTCCAAGGCTGGCTCGTTGAAGATCTCGTTGCTAGAGTATTTTATACAGGCGATGGCTATGTTTCCCAACGTGTCTATGATGGCCTCAATCAGGACTTTACCCTCAAGCCCCCTATCAAGGGCCTCCTTCGGGTATTTGGGTTTGGCCTTGGTTATAAGCTCCGGCGGCGACTTCGGGCGCTGACGCTCCCATGTGGAGGTATTGGGCGGAAGGGGACATGTGTCGGGTGCGACCATAAGGAGGAGCATCACGGTGCCTCACCTCCTGAGTTTGAAGATGAAAGGCTGGATTATCTTCACCTTCACGGGTATTCCTTTCTGTTTCGCGGGTTTGAACTTCATCTTACGCATAGCGGCGAGGGCTGCCTCGTTGAAGATCTCGTTATCAGAGTACTGGATGCGAGCATTTATGACGTTCCCGTTCTCGTCTATCACGGCTTCTACCAGGACTTTACCTTCAAGACCGGCCTGACGAGCTATCTCCGGATACTCAGGTTGCACATTCACTTTAACCTCTGGAGGTTCATCCACCTCAAAGACTGTGAATACGGTGTCAGGAGGGGGTGGTGGTGGGATGTCGCTCTCGTCGAACTCCGTCGTCTCGGCTATGTTGATGGTATCCTGCTCCTCTTCACTCTCCACCTCCTCCACCTCTTCAGGTAGAGCTACCGGCCGCTTGGGTGGCGGGGGTGGGGGTTCCTCGAACTCCGTTTGGATGTCTATCTGCTCTATGGCTGTTTCCTGCTTCTTTTTGGGGTTGTAGTTCTCAAGCTTACATCCCTTCCCAAAGACGAAAGCCCCTATCACCAACAGAAGGGAGATCGTGAAAGCAAGATTCAAATCCCTTCCGTACTCCTCCTCAAGTTCGTTCTCCAAGAAAAGTTTCTTTATAAACTTCTTCCTATCCATCACTCCCCCTTCCTGGTTGCGAAGACCACACGTAGGGCGCTCGCCTCCCTAAGGGCCTCCATAACCTTGTACACGTAGTAATACTTAACCTTCCGATCGGCCTTTATGCTGGTTATGAGGGCCGGATTCTCAGCTATCTTCGTCTTGAAGATTATGGCCACCTTTTCGGGAGGTACTATGTTATCATCCACGCTGACTTTACCGTTACGCCCTATCCACACGAAGGCCAGGTCCCTCTGTTTAAGGATGCGTTCTGTAGTCTTAGCGAAAGGTAGCTGAACCGGAAGTCCTTGGGCTTTTCTAAAGACAGTCACGGTCATAAAGAATATTATGAGTAGGAAAGCGATGTCGGACATGGAAGCTGTGGGAATCTGGGCCTTCATCTCCCTTTTTCTCTTGAGCTTCATGATCCCTCCTCCTTTATAACACCTAAACCCACCTTCTTTCCACCAGCGGCTTTAACGGCGTCAAACACCCGTATCATCATGCCGTAAGGGGCGTTCTCATGGGTTCGTATGAGGATCACGAGCTTACTGTTTTCCTCCAGCCTTCGCTTTATTTCCGACTCAAGGTTGTTAGGATTCACCTGCTCGTCGTTAAGGAATACCTCACCCCTATCGTTTATGGATATTTTGAGCAAGTTCTTACTGGCTATTTTGATCTCCTGTGGTTGATCCTTCTTTTCAGGTAAGAGGAACTTTAAACCCTTTTCGCGGGCGAAGTTGGTGGTGGTCATGAAGAAGATTATGAGGAGGAAGGCGATGTCGGCCATGGAGGCCGTTGGGATCTCCGCCTCCTCCTCCATCTTCACCCTCTTTATGATGGCCATGTTAGGCCTCCCTGACTATGCCGGCCTCCGCCAAATACTCCAGAAGGGCGTTGGCCGCCTCTTCTATCTGCCTCTGATAGGAATTTATTCTATCCATAAATATGGCGTAGAAGAGTGAGAAGGGAGCGGCTACGGTTAAACCGAAGGCCGTTGTTAGCAACGCCTCGGATATACCAGCGGCCACTACCGTAGGCTCCACCTCTCCAGCTTTGGCTATGGCGTCAAAGGCGTTGATCATTCCGGAGACGGTTCCCAAGAATCCTAAGATGGGAGCCAGGGTCACGGCTGCGGCTATGTATATCATACCCCTGTCTAAGAAGGCCAGCTCCCTCAAGGCTCTGCGGGTCATGGCCTCCTCAACTACCACTTTGGATTTCCCCGCCTTTTCAAGGCCGGCCATCAGGACCTTGGCGACGGGATTTTTCATCTTCTCCAGATAAGATATGGCCTCGGCCACGCCTTTTTCCTCTATGATGCTTATAACCTTATCCACGAGCTTGACAGGATTTACCCTTATCTTCCAGAACAGGGAGTATATCCTTTCCAAAGATATGGCCAAGGCGATCAACGCCACTATAAGGATAGGCCACATCATTGGACCGCCACGCACGAAGAGGTCTCGCAGAGTCTCTACCATGATGTGGATATTATACGCCCGTACGTGAAAGTTTTGGGAAGTTCTAGCGACATTTGAAAACTCACAAAAGATCCCCGACCATATCCACTCGGCACAGGCGAACGTGTCTTAAAGCGATTTTATATTCTCCTTCTCTCCCTGGGACCGAAGAAGTAGAGTATGTTACCTATGATTATGAAGAGGAGAATGACAAGATGCCCACCGGTTTGGGCCAGCATCCCCGTAGTTGCCATGCCAGGATGTTTTATAAGATACTCGTAGTCCGCCGCTCCTTTTAACCCACCTATTATTCCCTCTATCTGGCCGGATTGGTAAAGAGGATACAGGCTCGGTGCTATTACGGCCGTTGAGCCGATGATTATCGGCACCCCGTACCTCGCCCCCGTTATCATTACCCAGGATTCACCGGTACTACCCGCCGCGAAATCCACCACCAAATCGAAGTCCTTGATGGTTTTAACGTCTTTCAACCACGATATTCTATCTATAGGAACACCCTGCACATCTACGTCAAAAACACTCTTAAAATCCGTGCCTATGTTAGTCAGGACCGCCGTTATACCGGGGCGGAACCCTAACATCACCCAGTCCTTTCCGTATTCGGCTCCCATCTTCTTGGTTACGTAGTTCATGGCATCGTTCCCCATCATTATGCCTTCAAATCTCCATAGGGTCATAACAGCTATCTTGCAGTGTTTTTTTAGAAGGTGACGGGCCATAGCTATAACCATCGGATGGGTTTCCGGCTGGGAGGATGGTCCATAGTCTATGGAGAATAGAACCCTACAGCCATCGGGCAGTTGATCCACAAAATTGTAGGCGGCTTTTACCTCCGGCGAGGGATGCATCTTCACTTTGGGCCGGAAGAAGAATGGTAAAACTAGGGCGATAAAAAGGATAGCGTATAGGGTGAGCCTTATCCTATCCATTACAGTACCTCCTTCATGAGTTTCCTACTCAATATCAACCTCTGGATCTCGTTTGTCCCCTCATAAATCTCGGTTACCTTGGCGTCCCTAAACAGCCTTTGGACTTTGGTTTCGCGGGAATACCCCGTACTGCCCATTACCTGAATAGCCTTAGTGGTAACCCACATGGCCGATTCGCTCGCGTACATCTTAGCCATAGAGGAAGCCCAATAGTACTCCTTACCGCTGTCCTTTAGCCATGCCGCTCTGTATAGTAGAAGCCGGGAGGCCTCTATCCGGGTCCACATATCGGCCAAGGTAAAACCTACCGCTTGGTGCTGATATATGGGTTTCCCAAAAGCGACCCTATCGCGAGCGAATAGTCGGGCCTCTTCATAGGCTCCTTCGGCTATACCTAAAGCCTGCGCGCCTATGCCGATACGGCCATCGTTGAGTATCTCCATGGCTATTTTGAAGCCCTGCCCCGGTTCTCCCAATACTTCATCGTCGGTCGCTTCGTAGTTCTCAAGCACGATCTCACCGCTCCAGGCCGCACGTATCCCCAACTTCTTCTCCTTTTGGCCCCTTATCACACCTTTCCTTTCCAAATCTATCAGAAAAGCTATTACTCCCCTGTGACGCAATTCGGGATCCGTCTGCGCGAATAGGATGGCATAACGGGCCACTGGGGCGTTGGTTATCCAAACCTTTTGACCGTTGATAATCCATCTATCCCCTTTCCTTTCAGCCCTCGTTTTGAGGGCTGCGGCGTCAGAGCCGGTATGGGGTTCGGTCAGAGCGTAAGCCCCTATTAGAACGGAGGACCTTTCCCTCCTTCCAGCAGTCTCTGGTGATACCAACGGTTTTAAGAACTTCTCTTTCTGTTCCGGAGTCCCGAACTTCTCAACCCCATAGGCATAGAGAGAGTTGTTTACCGAGGATATAACCGCATGGGATGGACATTCCTTGGCCAGTTCCTCTATTACCAAAACATAAGATAGGGTATCCATTCCCGCTCCCCCCCATTGAGACGAAACTTTGATACCCAAAAGGCCCATCTCCCCCATCTGGCGGACAGTGTCGTAAGGGAATCTTTCCTCTTCATCAATCTCTCGCGATATGGGACGTACGTACCTCTTAACAAAATCCCTCACCGCCTCCCGTAAGGCTTTATGCTCCTCACCAAGGGAAAAATCCACCATGGTTCCTATTCTATAGGCGAGAGGTCGGTATATTCAACCGGTACCACGGATCCGATTCCCAACAGTCAGTGGAATTTAAAATTTTTGATCGCGTGCTCGACCCAAACACGAATATGTAGTTTAGAATTTTGATAAAAATCTTATGCTACGAAAACAAATAATCAGCGCATGGCGTAGCTTTGCAGGAAACGTATGTAGGGTTCAGGTCCATTTTTGTTAGGCTGTAGGGTTGTGTGTTGGAAACTCATATAAAGGAAAAGAGAAGGGAGTGTTGTTATGGGCGAGGAAGTCTTCGTCGCCGCAGAAACCCCTTGACGTTAGGAAGGGCGTTTAAAAAGGATAATTTGTGAGTTCCCATACGATTAATCACCGTTTCTCTACGAACTTTGCCTAAAACTAAAAGCACGAACATCGCTTTGGTTTCACTGTGAGGCCAAACAGCCTCTAAGTGAAACCGATGTGGATACTCTCACCTCCCCGGATGAACCAAGATCGGCCCGTTTTTCGTTACCAACTTTCTCCAAACGATTACCGGCGAATACGTTTGGAAACGTTTTGGGATACGAAGACTTTAGCGCAGGTGGTTATGAATGACCACTACCAGTTTTCCGTATCTTGAGGAGGTCAGGAAAGGGGATAGTACCAAACTGATGTCACCAAAATTTTGAATTATTAAAAATATTGTAAAATTTTTAATATGGAGAAGCGATCAAAAATCAAAAAAATGCACAAAAATCCCTTTTCATAGGATCAATATGTAAAATCCACATTGGTAGAAGATGGAAGCCGTTCAGTTCGTAGCGACCGATTCTTTGGGAATATAGAGCGATAACCTTAAAAGCGATAGAATGAACAGGATGATTTGAACGAGAGAGGAATTTTATGAATTATCCGGGTTGTATATTTGTTTGTAAAAATATGGGAATTTATCCATGTTTAACCCGAAATTCTCCGAAAAGTGTTTGGAAATGCTTATTTATACGGATACCTATACATCATCTGTTCCCCTATATAATAGCAAGGTTATGGCTGCTATCCACACCCTGGATGAGCGTTTAAAGAAGTTTGTTAGCGACACTGAAGGTGTCGTTGGGGTTGTTATAAGTACCCCTGAAGGTTTAACTTTTGCCTACCAAGCGGATCGTCCCTTCGAGCCAGATGCCTATGCCGCCATCGTAGCATCGCTTTACTCGTTGGCTTCCAAATCCGGTAGAGCTGGAGATATGGGAAAAGTTAAGGAGATCACCATACACATGGAAGAGGGTAGCTTCATCGTCTTTCCCCTCGGCAATCTCATCTTAGGGATTATCGCCCTCCCGAATGCGATAACGGGTATGATATTGACCAACGCACGTCGCATGTTGAGGGATCTGGAGGAGTTGGAGGATGCATTTTTCGTATAAGCCATGGCCGGTAAGAAATCTTCGGAAATGACCATGGATTTACAGAGCATCCTTGAAAAGAGGCGCAAAGGAGAGATTTCCACCTCCGAGTTCTACAGGCATCTACTTATACTCTTAAGGGATGTCTCGGATTCTCTTCTTCAGGAGCTGGACTCCGGTATGGATGAAGAGTACATAAAGGAACAGATACCTCTCATCCTAACTATCCTTAGGGAACAGATAGGAGGACTAAGGGATCGCGGAAGGTAAATAAAAGGGGGGCAAGGCCCCCCACCCCCTCTTAGGGGAGTTTAATGGGTGGTATTTTTATTTCTCCGAAAGCGGCAACTTGAATTACGCGGCCAAAGTCCGTTGGATGTGGGTAGTCATCGAGGTAAGCTGCTACCATCTTTTTCCAAGCAGGTTTGGTTAAATGGGTTGGAGGGAACTCTACCACCTCACTATCTACCCGTTTGACCCACTCTCTGTAAATCTTTACGTACCTTTTAACCGTTTCCTTGGACATTCTCATATCCTTAGTGATTCTAACCAGTTCACCGGTGTGTCTCATCTCCGATACGTGATACCTATCTCTGCCGATGCGGTGTATCTTGCCAACCGGAACCCCTACTTCCCTGAATATGGAAATGGGCATACTCCTTACCTCCGGTACGCCACTGAAGGGAAGTTGCTCCAGGGTGTCCATAGCTACCGTTATACCAGGTGGAATTCCTACGAAGCGGGTATCCTTTACCCTGCCGATAAGGAGCGTGTAACGCGAAAACAGAAGAAGAAGTGAAGTATTCCCATGCTTTATGGCATCACATACGTGCAGGTAGGGTTCCAAGCTTTTACTTCCATGGCCTTCTACAAAATATCTAACGTAACCCAAAGTTTTCAACATCTCTTCTACCTCTGCTACACTTCTCTTGCCCTTAACGGCCTGTTCTATACCGCTTAGAATCTCTGGGGTTTGCCTATCTTCGGAGATCTCTACAGGAAAGCCTAAGGCTTCTCTTACATGGTTTTCCGGAAGCGGCGTTAGGATAACATCGAAATCACCTTCTTTACTCACAAGATCCTGAATTAGAGCTGTAAAACTACGTAGATGAGAGATGAATCTCTCGCCGTATTTTTCATAAGCTCCTCTAAGTGGATTGTCTAACATGAAGTTCAGGTACTCCTCTTCACTTAGAAGTCCTTCGTACCATTTCATCCTCAGAAAGGGGGACTTCAGTATAAAAAGTTCCCCGTTCAACATATAACCCTCATAAAGAATCTTATCCCCTTTACGGGCCACCACGTATCCTGAAACGTTTTCTTGCATGAGGGGAGTATTATACTCGTGCGTTATAAAGATTTCAGCTATATAATAGAAAACTTTGCGACGAATAACGATAGTAGGTGCAGGTCTTGCTGGAAGCGAGGCTGCCCTGGTGGCCGCGAGGGAGGGAGTGGAGGTTGTACTTTACGAAATGAGACCCAAAAAGATGACACCCGCCCATTCAACGGGAAAACCAGCTGAGTTGGTTTGCTCCAACACTTTCAAGTCCAAAGATCCGTTGTCAGCTCCGGGTCTTTTGAAGGCGGAACTGGAGCTTTTAAGATCTCCTCTTTTACGTTTGGCTAAGGAGTGTGCTCTTCCAGGCGGGAAAGCTTTAGCTATAGATAGGAACTGTTTTTCGGATGCAGTTGAGAGGGAGATAGAAAACCATCCTAACATCAGGTTTGTGAGGGAGGAGGTGGTAGATATTCCGGACGGTGTGGTGGTAATCGCCAGCGGCCCTTTAACTAGCGACCCCCTTTCCGAATCTCTGGCTCACCTTTTGGGGGAAGATTACCTGCATTTTTATGACGCTCAATCTCCGATAGTGGCTGGGGATAGCTTGGACTACTCCAAACTTTACTTCAAGGATCGATTTGGTAAGGAGGATGAAGCCTATCTGAACGCTCCCATGACGCGTGAAGAATATATGAGGTTCTGGAGGGAGTTGATAAAGTCGGAAATACATCCACCCAAGGATTTTGAAAAGGACGCCAAGTACTTCGAGGCGTGCCTTCCCATAGAGGAGATGGCCAAGAGAGGCCCCGAAACCCTTCTCTTTGGCCCTTTAAGACCGGTCGGTCTTGAGGATCCCAGGACTGGCAAACTACCCTACGCTGTGGTTCAACTGAGGCGCGAGGATATGGAGGGGAAGGCTTGGAATTTGGTAGGGTTTCAAACCCAGCTCAAATGGAGTGAGCAAAGGAGAGTTTTTAGGATGATTCCGGGTCTTGAAAGTGCGGAGTTTTTACGGTACGGGGCTGTCCATCGTAATACCTTTATAAAATCCCCGGTTCTTTTACTGCCGACTCTCCAACTGAAAATAGAACCTCGTATCCTATTTGCCGGGCAGATAACTGGCACTGAAGGTTATGTACCTGCTATAGCTGGAGGTCACCTGGCTGGTCTTAATGCTGCCCGCCTAGTTAGGGGTTTGTCACCTTTGATTTTGCCACCCCATACCATGATGGGCGCTCTTTTTAGCTATATAACGAACGCAGAGCCGGAATATTTTCAACCTATGAATGCCAATTTTGGTATAATACCTGACGTTCCTAGGATGAAAAGGGAACGCAGAAGGAAGTTTATAGTGGAGAGAGCTTTAAGGGAGATGCGGAAGTTTGTACTCTTGCATCGCGAATTCTTTCCCCCTTAAAACAAAATAGTTATGCTGTGGATACTTGCAACTCAACTCTCTGATACGCTGTGGGTGAGGACCTACCCCCGTCCGGGGGAGCAGAGGATCTTCGGAGTCGCAAAGTCCCACAGCGGTCTGGTAGTAGTGGGCTACACCACCG
>JAADCS010000029.1 GCA_013154295.1 Thermotogae bacterium | reverse complement strand
GTGATCTTTATGGGGCAAAAGAGTGTTATTTTTTCTCTTAGCCCCTCTATCACTCTCTTCTTCTCTTCGCTCACTCCCTCTTTCCTACCTCGCTTTTTTATCTCCAATAGCCCTTCTACGCCTCCTTCTTTGTATTTCTTCCACCACCTCTTTAGCTGCCTGTCACTGTACCCTATCAGCTCCGACGTCTCCTTATACGACATCTTCGGCCTCTCTTTGAACAGTATCAGCATCTTCAACCTCACGTACTTTTCCTTCCTCTTCACCTTCTTTAGCTTCTTCGCTCTCTTTGATTATCTTTTTTGCCATAGTCTTTTACCTTATGGATGTTCATCTCCTGGGCGAGAGACGCAAATAGAGCTAAAGAGTATTACCTATCGTAGGGTGATGAGTGAAGAAGGATCCAGCGAGGCATACTTACCCTTTCCAACGTACAGAAGGGGACGTACCTTTCCGAGTTCAAAGCCCCCATCTTCCCCCTCGATGACCAGCTGGGGGTCGTAGTATATATGCTTAATTTCACCCCATATCAAAGTGTGATCTCCAACTAACCTGTGATCCAAGTATTGACAATCCAAAACCAGATAGGCTCCTTCTATTATGGGATTCTCCAGAGGGGACATGAAGTGTGGAAGATGGGCGAATTTATCTATATCCCTACCCGATCTACTCCCTATCCATTCCACCAATTCTGCTTTCTCGTAGGGGAAGAAGTGCACGGCGAAAGTCAGAGCCTTGAGGATAACGTCGTGACTGAACCTTTTTGGAGCCACGGATATAGCGTAGACCGGCGGCGAGAAGGAGAGGGGTGTGTGCCACACCAGGCTTAAGGCTGACTTATAGGTTCCGTCGTAGGATGTAGCTACCACCGCTGATCTTGGGTAAGAGGCGTAGAGCCTTCTGAAGTTGAAAACACGCTTTTGCTCCATGTGGATATTCTAAGTCCGCCTTACAATTGCCGCCGAAATGAAAACTCTAACCTACTCCAAGTGTGGCCTTCCCGCTATGAAGGTAGAGGTAAAAGGCTTGGGGGTCAAATGTAGTGAGTGTGGCCAAGAGGAAGCTGTAATAGAACTTAAATACGCCAGGAAGAAACTCTGTTCCAACTGTTTTACGGACTTTTTTGTGCGTAGAGTCAAACGTACAGTTGATAAGCATAGGATGTTCGGCCCCAAGGATCGAGTGGCCGTGGCCCTCTCCGGTGGGAAAGATAGTGTGGCCCTTCTCGATGCCCTAAAGAGGGCTTTTCCCAAACAAGATATAATAGCCTTCTATATAGATTTGGGTATCCATTATTACTCGGATCACCTGCGCCAGAAAGTCCAAGCCCTAACGGAGAAAGTTAGGGTTCCCCTTCACATCTATGATCTTAAAGATCGCGAGGGCTACGTTATAGATGATTTCCTTACTACCAAGTTCCGTAGCAAGATGTGTTCGGTATGTGGTATTGTCAAGAGAGCCGTTTTTACGCAGATGGCTAAGGAGATAGGAGCGACCGTGATGGCCACAGGCCACAACCTTGACGACACCGTAGGCACCATGCTTTCGGCCTTCTTTGCAGGGGATTTCGAGTCTATAAGCCGTCTTAAACCCGTTCTTAAGCCTCTGATACCGGGACAACCTAAGAAGATAAAGCCCCTTTTCAATACGCCTGAGGTTGAGGATCTTTACTACGTCGTCTTAAATGATCTTCCGGTTCAGGAGTGTCACTGCCCCCACTCCTTCGGAGCCTCGGTGAGTAGGTACAAGCGCATATTGGATCAGATGGAGAAGGATAACCCAAACGTTAAGTTCCAACTTCTATCGGTTTTTTTGAAGAGGTTGGTACCCATGTACGAGAGGGTTAAAGAGACTGAAAAGGAGAACGTATCTATTGAGGTTGAAGCCTGCAAAGTATGTGGTCTACCCACATCATCGCCGGATAGGGTATGTTCAAGGTGTAGGCGGGTAGCTCTACTTAAAAAGCGCGGCGGCCAAAAGCTGGAAATAACAGTTGAAGAGTTGGAAAAACTTGAAGGTAGAATAGTCCTCATAGATGTACGTTCCCCGGCCGCATACGAGAAGGAGCATATACCTTCCGCCATAAACGTTCCCAAGGAAGTCTTTGAGGAGAATCCGCAGAAGATGGCTCGGAAGCTGCGCCGCAAGTTTGGACGCAAAACAACTTTTGTAACCTATTGCTACGCCGGCCGGGAGAGCTACCCAGTTGCCGTAGCTTTGCGCCGGTTCGGCCTTCGTGCTTACAGTTTGCGAGGTGGTTTGGAAGCTTGGAAAGAATATGTCTCTGTCGCATCTAAAACGTAGCACAAGTTAAAACCAGATCTTTAAAAAGCTCCTGTAGAATCGCATCACTATGAAGATCTCCAAGGAGGAGGTATTCAAATATCACGAGGAGGGAAGACCCGGTAAACTTGCGATTGTGCCTTCCAAACCGGCTGAAACCCAGCGGGACCTTTCTTTGGCATATACGCCGGGTGTGGCGGAGGTTTCCAAAGCTATATACGAGGATCCAGAGAAAGCCTACCGTTACACCTTAAAGGCCAATTTGGTAGCCGTTATATCCGACGGCTCGGCCGTCTTAGGCTTAGGGGACATAGGACCCTTGGCATCTAAACCCGTGATGGAGGGCAAGGCGCTTCTGTTTAAACGCCTGGCCGATGTGGATGCCATAGATGTGGAGGTGGGCGAGAGGGATCCGGACAAGTTTGTTGAAGTTGTGAGGGCGATCTCTCCCACCTTTGGGGGTATAAACTTAGAGGACATAAAGGCTCCAAAGTGTTTTTACATTGAGGAGAAGCTGATTGAAAGTCTGGATATTCCTGTTTTTCACGACGACCAACACGGTACGGCTATAATCGTCTTGGCAGGCCTAATAAACGCTTTAGAACTCCAAGGGAAGAGGATAGAAGACGTTAAGGTGGTTATCTTAGGAGCGGGAGCGGCAGGCATAGCCATAGCCCGCATGCTCATAAAGTACGGAGCCAAAAAAGAGAACGTACGGCTTATAGACTCTCGCGGCGTTATATACAAAGGGCGAGATGAGGGGATGAACCCCTACAAGGAAGCCCTTGCCGTGGAGACTGATGAGAGAACGATAGAAGATGCTCTCAAGGGAGCGGACGTTTTCATCGGTGTATCCGGTCCCAACCTCGTAACGGCAGAGGATATAAAACTCATGGCGGAGAAACCGGTGATATTTGCCCTTGCCAATCCAGTTCCGGAGATCCCTTACGAGGTGGCAACCAGAGTACGACCCGATGCGATCGTGGCCACTGGAAGGTCCGATTATCCTAACCAGTTAAATAACGTTCTCGGATTTCCGTATATCTTCAGGGGATCGTTAGATGTACGAGCCACTCGTATAACCGATAACATGAAGATGGCGGCGGCCGAATCCTTGGCAAAGCTGGCCCGTGAGGATGTACCGGAGAGTGTCCTGAAAGCTTACAACCTCACGGCTCTAAGTTTCGGAAAGAACTATATCCTTCCCAAGCCTTTGGATCCGCGCTTGATATACTGGGTTGCCCCGGCTGTAGCGAAGGCGGCCATGGAGGATGGGGTGGCCCGTTTAAGGCTGTCGATTGAAGAATATGCGGAACGTCTAAGGGGTATAACAGAAAAGGAGGTGAGCTTCACCCGATCCCTCATAAAGGTTAAGCCCCAAGAACCCCCGCGTATCGTCTTTCCGGAAGGGGATAACGAAACCATCCTTCGTGTGGCCAATACCTTGAGTCGTGAAGGTATGGCCCTTCCAATTCTCATCGGGGATAGAGATGTTATAGAGAAGCAGATAAACGCTCTCCAGCTCAACTTTAGGTATGAATTGATAGATCTCTGGAAGTTCGACGTGCGCCCTTATGCGGAGAAACTCTGGAGGATGCGCTGGCGCAAAGGTCTGGCCAAAGCCGACGCCTACGTTAAACTGCGGAGTCGTGGCTATCTTGGAACTATGCTTCTACATGAGGGAGACGCCGACGGTATGCTCTACGGTGTCGTTCATAATTACAACGAGTCCCTCCGACCCCTCCTTGAAATAGTAAAACCCAAGGAGGGAGTGCATAAAGTGGCGGGTCTATACGTGGCCCTTAGTAAGCACCTGGGACCTCTCTTCTTCGCTGATACGACTGTAAATCCCGATCCCTCGGCGGAGGATTTGGCCGAGATAGCCCTTATGGCCTCGGAGGTGGCTAGGAAGTTCAACCAGGAACCTAGGATTGCCTTCGTTTCCTTCTCCAATTTTGGCACGTCCAACCACCCATCGGTTGAAAAGATGAGGAAAGCTTTAGCGCTGCTTAGGGAGATGGCACCGGATATTTTGGCCGAGGGGGAGGGGCATGCGGATGTCCTTCTAAACGCGCGCACCCTCAAGCGGTTGTACCCCCTTTCGCTTTTCGCCCAGCATGGTGTTAGGGCCAACGTTCTCATCTTCCCAGATCTCAACTCCTCCAACATATCCTATAAGGTTCTTAGTGCTTCCTGTCGTATAAAGATGGTCGGACCGATCCTCATGGGCTTGAGTAAACCGGCCCATATAATCCAAAAAGGTGATGACGAAGAGTCCATCCTTAGCTTAGCATACTACACCATAGGCCAGATACTGGAGACGAAACGTTAGTAAATTCCACCTTAGAATTGGATGTGCTTCGCAAGGTGGTGGATCTTATATTCCTGATGAGACCGACCCTCCTGCTTCCAGGTTGGGGATTCTATATTTTGGGTTATCTGCACGCTCTGGGAAAGATGAACGATCTGCACCCTATCCTTCTTCTCCCCAGTGAAGCGAGGTTTTGGTACGGTTTTCTGGCCACCACCTTTATAAGCGCTTACATTTACGTTCTCAACCAGATATACGACCGCGAAAGTGACATGGAAAACCGGAAGCTGTTCCTATTGGCGGATGGATACATCTCGCTCAAGGAAGCTTGGTTAACGGCGGCGGCTTTGTTATTTGGGGCTTTCGTGTTCGGTGCTGCAGTTGGGAGAACTTTCATGATCTTACTCCTATCGGGTTTTATTTTAGGAACGTTGTACTCTCTCCCCCCCTTTCGGTTTAAGGGAAGACCCTTCTTGGATGCTCTCTCCAATGCCGTGGGTTATGCCCTTTTAAACGTAGCTGCAGGCTTTGTGGTAGTTAAATCTCAACTGGCCGAATCCTTCACCATTTCACTACCCTATCTGTTCGCGGTAGCGGGTCTTTATTTTAACACCACGGTACCCGACATTCCCGGCGACCGAAGGGCTAACCTAATTACCACCGGTGTCTTTTTGGGAGGTCGCAAAACGGCTGCCTTGGGATCTGTGGCGGTACTTTTAACCGTACTCTTTGCACTATGGCCCAGGTTTAACCCCTTTATGGTAGTGGTCGGGAGTGTGTCCCTACCCTTCTACCTGTGGGCCGCTATCCAAGGAGATGAAAGCAGCGTAAAGTTAGCCTATAGGATCTCCGGAGTGGCTTTCGTTTTGGCGTTAATTTGGAAATATCCCCCATTTGCTGTTGTTTCGTTGGTCGTACTCCTGGCTCTCAAATTGTACTACCGGATACGCTTTAACCTGAACTATCCTTCTTTGGGGGGAAGATGATCGTATTCCTTGGATACGTCTTTACTCCAACGGAGGTGGCTCTCATAGACACCTTCTCCACACATTTGTACAACGAGCGCTTCTCGGAGGTTAGAGGTTTTCTTACGAGAACAAAGGATAGGACGGATCCTCTTCTTTATAAAGTTTTGAAACTCGCCTACTTGCAGCTTTACATGTCCGACAACAACACCGACTACGGGTACGATGAGTTCGTCTCACTTCTAAATGATATAACCTCCAAGTACTCTTCAAGAACCCTAAAACTTAGGGATAAACTCCTACTGGCTACTACTTACGCCATGGGATCCATATTCTTCGGAAGACGAAAGGATATGCCTAAGGCCTTAAGTTTGGGACGGAAAGCCTTTGACCTTTACAAAGAGGCCTACGATGAGGACAGTACCATATATGACGCCCTTTTACCGATGGGTCTTTACGATTACGCTATAGGTTACCTGACACGATCCCCGGAGAGAAAACGCAAAGGGATAGAAAGGCTTAAGAAGGTTGCAAAAAGGGGAACTTTGGCCAAACCCCTGGCCTACATAGGGCTTCTCTACGTGCATATTTTTGATAATAAGCCTGGTAAAGCCGTAGAATACGGACTAAAGGCCCTGTCTATGTACCCCAGGAGCCGTACTTTCCGGTGGATACTGGCTCAAGCTTACATGAAGGCTGCCATGTATCCGGAGGCTCGTAAGACTTATCTACATATAAAAGAAGATATACGGAGGAGAAACCCCGAATGTAAGATATGCATAGCCGAGGCTCTCTACTATGTGGGTGAAACCTATAGGAAAGAGGGGAACGAGAAAAAGGCGAGGGAGGTTTGGTATAACGCCCTGTGGTATTTGAACGCCGAGAAGGATCAATACCGCCAGAAGAAAGTGGAGGAGCTGCGAAGAAAACTCAAAAGGTTGGGGATACAAAAACGAAAAGGTTAGGGATAATCTCCATCTGCTCAACCTCATCCCTATTCATACCCAACGCTCAGAATCTCACCCGGAACATCCATACGGATCGTAGTACCTCGGAGAGCGAACCTCAACCTTTCCCTTTCAGGTGTTCTATCCCTCGCAACGTTATGACCCTACCCCTTGGAGTTCTCTCTATAAGTCCCATTCTCAAAAGATAGGGTTCAACCACCTCTTGAAGCGTGCCTTCGTCTTCCGACAGCGCAGCCGCCAAGGTTTTCAGACCGACCGGACCACCTCTAAACTTTTCGTAGAGAGCCTTCAGATACCGTAGATCATCCGTATTTAAACCCAGTTCATCAACCCCAAGCCGTTCAAGGGCATTTAACACCACCTTCGGGCTCAAAATTCTCTCACCTTCGGCTTGGGCGAAATCTCTAACACGTCTTAGAAGGTTGTTGGCTATCCGCGGTGTTCCTCGGGAACGTTTAGCCACCTCCATCAAAGCTTCGTCATGGGCCTTTACACCCAGAAGTTGGGCAGATCTTTTAAGGATAAGCGCCAGATCCTCAACGGTGTAGTAGTCGAGCCGTAGAACTATACCAAAACGACTCCTAAGAGGTTTGGTCAAAAGACCCATGCGCGTAGTAGCACCCACCAGTGTGAAACGGGCCAAGGGCAACCTGACGGTACGGGCTCCTGCTCCCTTGTCTATGACCACGTCTATGTAGAAATCCTCCATGGCGGTGTATAGGTACTCTTCCACGGGACGAGGTATCCTGTGAATCTCATCTATAAAGAAAACCCCTCCTTCGGGTAAAGAAGTCAATATCCCAGCGAGATCGGCCGGCCTCTCCAGAGATGGGCCGGAAGAGGTTTTCAGCTCCACCTCCATTTCCTTCGCTATGAGAAATGCCAGGGTCGTCTTTCCCAACCCAGGAGGGCCAACCAAAAGAACATGTTCTAAGGCCTCTCCCCTCTCTCTCGCAGCTTTTATAAATACCCGCAGATTGGAAACCACCTCTCTTTGTCCGACGAACTCGTCCAGAGAGGAGGGCCTAAGATCCACTTCCTTTTTCAGTTTGACAGCACCTCCCTGGTAGCTTTTAAAGCCTCCTGTAAGATCTCCACCGCCACATCAACGTGTTCCTTCCGGATGATGAGGGGCGGGGAGAATCTAAGCGATGCTGGGCCACAACCCAATGAAACCACACCGCGGCGATAGAGTTCAATTACCACCCTATCTCTAAACTCCGGATAGGGTTCCTTACTCTCCCTGTCTTTCACAAACTCGATACCGATCATGAGGCCCTTACCTCTAACGTCTCCCATTTCCTCATATTCTACTTGCAACTCTTTAAGGCGGTTCAGGAAGTACTCACCTACCACGGCCGCATTCTCCATGAGATTCTCCTCTATCAGCTGCAGAGTTTTGAGAGCGGAGGCTGCCGCCACTGGGTTACCACCGAAGGTGTTAGCATGGGCACCCTGTGGCCAGGTCATGAGCTCGGCCTTTGAGATCATAGCACCCATCGGGAGACCGGAGGCGATACCTTTGGCCACACCTATGATGTCAGGAACGGTGTTCCAATGCTCTATGGCGAACCATCTGCCGGTACGCCCAAGACCAGCTTGCACCTCGTCGTCTATAATGAGTATGCCGTACCTGTTGGCCAGTTTTCGCAGCTTTGGGAAAAAGTCCGGCAGAGGCAGGACGTATCCCCCTTCACCCTGTATGGGTTCTATAACGAAGGCGGCCACATCCTCTGGATGCACTATGCGATCGAATATGACGTTCTCTATATAATCCAAAAGCTCGTCGCTGGCCTTCTCCGGAGGAGCGTTAAAAGGGGGACGGTAGGAATTGGGATAAGGTACAAAGAAGACACCTGGAACCAAAGGTAGAAAGCGGTGGCGATGCACGTTTTTAGAGGAGGTGACAGATAGAGAGCCGAAGGTACGACCGTGGAAGGAACCCTCAAAGGCTATGAAATATTGACGCCCGGTATGATGGCGAGCCAACTTCAAAGCAGCTTCGGTGGATTCGGTCCCGGAGTTGGTAAAGAATACCATCTGATTATCACCTTCTCTTGGGAAAATTTCAGCCAGCTTTTTGGCCAGTTTTATCTCCAGCTCGTGGTAGAAGTCGGTGCTAACGTGGAGAAAACGCTTCAACACATCCTCTATGGCTTTTACGACCTCTGGATGTAAATGCCCGGTGGAGTTTACGGCCACACCGGCCAGCATATCCAGGAACTTATTTCCGTCAACGTCCCATATCCAAACCCCTTTGGCCCTCTCAAAGACGAGATCGGGTCCCTTCGGGTAGGATGGGGATATGTACCTACGATGCTCCTTAAGGAGTTTTTCAGCCTTGGGTCCTGGTAAAGGCATCTTTATCTCTGGCCTTTCCATAGGCCTCTATTCTACCCCAGTTTGACCGAAGTTTAAGACCTTTTATCGCTTTCAAGCGTCTTCCTGTAAGCCCCCTCTATACGTTTCAGGTAATCCTGCGTAGGTTTCACACCTCTACGGGCCATCACCCTTTCTGCCACCTCTATAGCCTTATCCAGTCGCATGCGCTTTCCACCGGTCCAATAGAAGTCAGGTACAAAACGGGGTGTGGGGGAGTCCTTGGCGGTTACGTTGGCGAAGATCCCCACAACCGTTCCCGTTGAAACCGTGGTATTTATACCTAACTTGGAGTGATCCGCTAAGAATGCGCCTAAAAACCGCTTTCCCGTATCCACAACTTCACCTCTACCCGGTGCGAATACCTTAACTTCACCATAGGTATTCTTAAGGTTGCTAACTTCGCTACCCGCCCCCACGTTAACCCACTGACCCACGTACGAATGTCCTATGAATCCTCCATGTTGTTTGTTGGAATAGGAGTCGAACACGCTGTGGGAAACCTCACCTCCCACCTTACATATAGGTCCCAAAACCGACGAGTTCAAGGATGTAAAGGGCTTTAGAAGGGTTCCTCTACCGATGTAAAAGGGACCTTTTAGAAAAACGTACGGACCTATCCTTGCTCCCTCATCTATCACCCCCTCACCTTCCACGACCACCGAACGGAGGCTCACGCTTCTGTGAACCCAAACACTATCGTATCTGTAGAACTCCCCCCTTCTGAACTTCAACAGGAGGTTCAGATCGGCTTCGAGTATCTCTAAGGAAACATCCGGTATCTCCCAGAAAGCCCTTATCCACACCCCTTTCACCTCACGTCCTTCGTAAGCTCCTCTCTCAAAAATCTCTTTGGCCTTGCGTGGGTCGGAGGTTCTCACCGCTAACACTTCCCCTCCCAAACCCACCACCTCCGAATCGGGAAGTTCATGTAGTATAACGCCTGTCTTGATAAAGAAATCTTCTTTCGAATCTCCCACCAACAGTTTCCACCTCTCCCTGAAGGTGAAAACTCCTATCCGTATATCCTCCAGGTCCCTCAACCTGACGAGAGGTTGGAAGTCCCGATTTAAGGTTTCGGAGGTTATGAAGTAAAGGTTCGCCATGATCTATTTGGCCAGGTAGGAAGCTAAGACCACCACGACACCGCCAACGAAGGCTCCCAAAATACCGCCATCTACAGCCTTCTTAGCCGCTTTCGGTTTGAGTTCGGGAACCGGTGTCATACGCTTCGCGATGTTACTGTAAGCCAGACATCCCAGACCTCCAGCTCCGGCTCCGACCAGTACGGGGAAAAATCCTCCAAGCCCCGTAGATGCGTAGAAACCCAGTGTCTCCACGCTCGCGACAGCACAACAAGACGAGTAGTACCAAAAGTTCTCATATCCTTTAGGGAGTGTCGTATCCCCTATCTCCACCACCAAACTCCACAGGAGCATAGTGTCTATTTTAAGGTCGCTCCGCAGCTAAAAGGTTAATTTGAATTTGGAACGTTGAGCCTCCGTTAAAATACTTTCCCCTTGATAGTGTTGAAGTCGTTAAAGAAATACTTTGGAAAGTTGAAGGTTTTGGATGGTATAGATCTACGGATCGATACCGGTGAAACGGTGGTGGTTTTGGGCAAAAGCGGGGTTGGGAAATCGGTGCTACTCAAATGTATCGTGGGTTTGATCAAGCCGACAGCAGGGGAGGTTTGGGTAGATGGGGTCAGAGTGGATAAGGCCAACTGGTCAAGCTTGAGTAGGCTCCGTAAGAGGTTCGGGTACGTCTTCCAAGGGGCAGCCCTCTTTGATTGGATGGACGTGTTGGAAAATGTGATGCTTCCCCTTAGGGAGATGGGTATACCTCCAAAGGAAGCCAGAGAACGAGCTTTGAGGTCCCTTGAACATGTGGGTTTGAAAGGAGCTGAAAACAAATATCCAGCCGAGCTTTCGGGAGGGATGCGTAAAAGGGTGGGTATAGCGAGGGCCATAGTTGTGGACCCCGCCTACCTCTTCTACGACGAACCAACGAGCGGTCTTGATCCTGAAACGTCACGTATGATCTACGACCTCATGGAAAAGCTGGATTCGGAACTGGACGCTACCACCGTTATAATCTCTCACGACATCTTTTTGGCACGGAGGTTCGGTAAAAGGGTAATCTTTCTGGATGCTGGAAAAGTGGAGTACGACGGTCCTCTATCCGGAGCCAAAGAGTCACCCAAGTTCGCTCGTTTCTTGGGTGAGATTCTGACAAAGCTTTCTTGAACCACGTTATGATGGAAACATCGTTTGGTGGTACCATTTGGAGGCTATTTAGCCTCACAGTGAAACCAGTTTGGGAGTCTGAAGGGCCGTTGTACTCAACACGACATCGCCTCTAAAATAGAGGCATGCTCTCTTTGGTTTCCCTGTTCGGACCAGGTGATTTGATCCAAAGGTGGAAGGAACCCTTTCACCTGAAGAGGAACAAGTTTTCAAAGGGAAGTTATACCTTGTATGAGTGGCCTGACTTAGAAGTACCTCCCTACGATGTGCGCCTTTACAGGGTGAGGATGAACGTATGGGATGGGATGGTCCAGTCTGCCCGTGTGGATGTTAAGATGAGGGCCAGAGACACCCTTGATAGCATCAGGTTGTATTTCCTATGGGCTGGAGTTGATAGCGTTAGGTATAATGGCACACTCACCGGTCACGTTTTCGTAGGCGCCGATACGGCGCGTAGTTTGATAGTGTATTTACCCACTCCCCTGCTCCCTGGAGATAGTGGGGTGGTGGAGATATTCTATCATGGTCTTCCGCCTTCGTCTGGATGTCTCGGGTACGGAGGAGGCATGAGTATAGTTTCCTCAAGTTGGGTATATACCGACAACGAACCCTACGGTCTGCGGTGTTGGATACCGTCCTACGATCAGCCTTGGGAGAAGGCCGATGAGGGTGTCGAGTGGTATATAACCACCGACAGCTCCCTAGAGGTGGTAGCCAACGGTATCCTTATAGATACGACCACCCTCGGTCGTTTCAAAACTTGGCACTATCGCCACTCCCATTCTATAGCTCCCTACCTTATGACTTTTGGTATAAGGGATCTCATCTACAACGAGTGGATATGGAATTACGACACCGTGAACATGATCGTCAGGTCTTGGGTTCTGGCAAGTAGCCCCAGCTACAACTGGGGGGACAGCCTAACAAGGATGCTCACAGCTTTCTCGGATAGATTCGGACTATACCCCTTCGCCAACGAGAAATATGAACAGAGCGTGGTGCTGCCCGGTGGCTGGGCTATGGAGGATCAGACTAACTCCTTTTTCGGGAGTTATGCCTCCGGCTGGGTTCAGGCCCACGAGTTGGCCCATCAATGGTGGGGGAACAACGTTACGTGTGGTACCTTTAAGGATATATGGCTAAACGAGGGTTTCGCCACTTATTCGGAGGTGGTTTGGTATGAATCCGTTGGAGGAGATTCAGCTTACAAGGCTTATTACAAGAACCGTGTGGAGAATCCCATATTCTCCTATGCCTTCAATCCTGGAAGTCCCGTGTACAACCCTGGTCCAGACCTGGGGGATCTGTTTTCTATCTACACCTACAACAAGGCTGCTGCCGTTCTACACATGCTCCGTTACGTTTTAGACAAGGACACGTCGCTCTTCTTCGGAGCACTGCGTTATTACAGAAGCCAACACGAAGGTTCCTACGCCCTGACCAGTGATTTCGTGGAGGACGTTGAAACCTATACCGGTAGGGATCTTAGTTGGTTCTTCAACCAGTGGATCTATGAGGCCGGGTGGCCGGTGTATAACGTAGCCTGGAACAAGTTTCCCGATAGCGGAAACTGGCGGCTGGTACTTCAGGTGGAACAGACGCAACCTCCGGGGGCACCTACCTTTAAAATGCCCATAGAGGTGAAGGTTATCATGGGAAGCTCGGACACCACGTTAGTCATCTGGGATAGTTTGAACCTGCAGAGGTTCCAGATTATCTTACCCTTAGAGCCCGATAGCCTCATCTGGGATCCCGATTTTTGGGTTTTGGAACAGCATGTTGTAACCTACGATCCTACCCTGTTCATAGCTGAGGGGGAGGTTGTCGAGGCCCGAAGGGAAGTGGTCGTGAGGGTTCGTAGTAAGGAGGTGATCGTCTATGGGATAAACTCCACCCATCCGGTTGAGATATACTCCTCGTCGGGGCGTCTTGTGGGACGTGGTAAAGGCAAAGTTGTTCTTCACCTACCCGCTGGTATATACTATGCGAAAAGTGGACAGGATCTAAAAGCTTTCGTCGTTAAATAAGGAGGGGGCCGACCGGCCCCCATCTTTCTTAAGATCTTAGGGAAGAGTCTATGCGACTTTTCAGGGTCTTGGGAGTTATGAAATCGTTGTTTTTGTACTCATAGGTCAAGGCCCTCAAGACCTTGCGGCGTTCATGTGATTTCATCTGGGCGAAAGAATCCCCTATCACCTCCTTCCAAGCATCCACCAACTTTATAAGTCTCCAGCTTTTCATGTGGGTGGGGTACTTCATCAGGAACCTCTGAGCCAGCATTTTGGCGTCGTCGTACTTACCAGCGGCTAAAAGATCCCTTATCTTCAGGAAAGCTTTATCCAGTTTGGCATTTATCTTGCGACGCTGCTGTTTGGCCACCTGGTATTGCTTCCATCTACTCATGACGCACCTCCTACCACCTGAAGTGGGCGAACACCCTGTTAGCTTCGGCCATCTTATGCACGTTCTCGCGGGTCTTAACGGCGTTGCCGGTGCCCTTGTAGGCGTCTATTATTTCGGCGGCCAATTTCTCATACATGCGGCGGCCGGGACGGTTACGCGCAGCCCTTATTATCCACTTGATGGCCAAAGAGGTCTGACGTTTGGGCCGTACTTCTACAGGTATCTGGTAGTTGGCACCACCTATACGACGTGATCTTACCTCAACTGAAGGTTTGACGTTCTCTATGGCCTTGTGAAAAACATCCAGAGGATTCTCACCCGTCTTTTTGGCAACAATCTCCATAGCCCGGTAGAATATCTTTTGGGCTTTCGTTCTTTCGCCATCCCACATCAGGTTGTTTATGAACTTGGCTACCAATTCACTTCTATAAACTGGATCTGGCGTTACTTTACGTTCCGGTGCCCTTCTCCTTCTCATACTTCCTCCTTACTCCTTAGGCCTCGGAGTACCGTACTTGGATCGCGAGTTCCTTCTGCCGCTTACACCTGCGGCATCATATACGCCTCTTACTATATGATACTTAACCCCAGGGAGATCTTTAACACGCCCTCCACGTACCAAAACGGTGGAGTGTTCCTGAAGGTTGTGCCCCTCCCCCGGTATATACGCGATCACCTCTTTACCGTTGGTTAGACGCACCTTCGCCACCTTACGCAAGGCCGAGTTAGGTTTCTTAGGTGTGGTGGTATAAACACGTATGCACGTCCCCTTCTTTTGGGGATTCCCCTCCAAGGCGGGCGACTTCGTCTTCTTCTTCCTCTTCTTCCGCCCATACCTAACTAACTGATTGATGGTTGGCATAGGCGGGTATTATACGGTTGGCCCCTTCGTTTTTCCGCCGTAGCGTGAGGCTACCAACTCACTACACTTTTTGGCCATCCTTCTGACTCGTAGGATATAGTTTTGGCGTTCTTCGGGTGATATGGCCCTACGTGCGTCAAGAACGTTGAGAACGTGGGACATCTTTATTACCATATCGTAAGCGGGATAGAGCAGGCCTCTGTCGGCAAGGCGTTCGGCCTCGCGCTCGTAAAAGTCAAACAGATGCCGATGCTCCTCCACGTCCGCTTCCTCAAAGTTATACACGCAGAATTCTCTCTCAAACTCCTTATAGATGTCGCCCCAGGTTAGTTCTTCGTTCCACTTTATATCAAAGACGCTATCAACCCCCTGCACAAACATGGCAAGTCTCTCCAAACCGTACGTTATCTCGGCACTGACCAGTGGAACATCCAGCCCTCCTACCTGTTGAAAATAGGTAAACTGGGTTATCTCAAGACCATCCAACCAAACTTCCCAGCCGAGACCCCATGCACCTAAAGTAGGACTCTCCCAATCATCCTCAACGAACCGAAGGTCGTGATTCTCCACATCTATTCCTATAGCCTTGAGGGAATCTATGTAGTCTTCTACCACACTTTCGGGCGCCGGCTTCAGTATAACCTGGTACTGATGATACTGTTGGAGACGATTGGGATTTTGGGCATAACGGCCATCTTTGGGGCGACGCGTTATCTCCACGTAGGCGGCTCGCCAAGGAAAGGGATCGTTGGCCTTCAAAAAGGTGGCGGGGTTGAAGGTTCCGGCTCCCACCTCGGAGTTGTAGGGGTTTAAGATCACGGCCCCCTTAGATCGCCAGAAGTCGTGTAGCTTGAGGATAATATCCTGAAAGGTCATTCTTCCTCTTCCTCCTCCGGATAGTACTCATCCGGTTCGTCGTAAGTCCAGACTTCCACCAGTTCTTTGGCCTTGTCGATATACTCGGCTGCCTTGCGGAAGATATACATGAGATCCGAGCGGGGCAGTTCACCATTCTTAGCCTCGTTGATCTTTTTTTCCAGATCCTGAAGGAGATCCTTCAGGTTTTGAACTAGCGTTTCTGGGGTTTCCCGTTGAAAAAAAATGTCCTCTTCCTCTTCCTCTTGTTTGCTTTTGAAGGTTTCGGCGATGGTGTATATTTCGTCGATGATCTCTTCAATAAGGGTTCTCCAGTCCTCCTCGTAGCCAGTCGTATCTATCCATAGGTCAAGGATTTCTCTATCTTTCATAAGCGGCTATTATACAACGGATCTTCCAAGATTTCCATGAGGGGGGCAAAAGCCCCCCTCCTCTCTTCACCACTTTATGAATTTCCCCCTCTCTTCACCGAAGGTATAGAAGTATATACCTTTGGGTAGATGGGAAACCGGGATGCCCTCTCCGTTCTTTACCTTGGATCGTGCCAAGAGTCGTCCATCGCTGGAATATATGCGAAGTTCTCCACTCCCTGTAACCTGTAGCCGTTTTCCATCGTACATGACACGGCGATCGGGTGTGATTACCCTCTCCTCAACATCTATGATGGAGGGATCACTTAGGATCAGGTGGACGGCTATATCTCCTACAACGTTCATCTCTCGTGGATCTATCCACGAGGAGCCGGTTAGGATCCTAACGTCCTTTTCGCTGGGTATGGGAAGGATGAAAGGTTTCATGGGATTGTCGAAGTACACTTCAATCGTTAAAGGTAACATATCTCCCACCGACGTGTATGATCTCTTGGATAGCTTCTCCAAAATTTCCAGTATGGGCACGTACCTTATGCCCAGAGAGTCGACCCGGATGGCTTCGTCAAAGGCAACTTCTATGGTATCACCGGTAGAGGGATACAGGAAGACGGTTCCACTCACACGCTCACCTTCTGCCAGTGTAGTGTCGCCCAACCCCATAATGAGACCGCCCAGGGTGAAACTGCGAAGGGTATCGGGTAGCTCCGTCCATCTAACTCTTATACCCTCGCTGGCGGGTAGACGGCACAGAGATGGGAAATCCTTACAGGGATGGTCGCTGAAGATCTCAGAGAGATCTATAGGACCGGCCAAGGCTGTGAAGGAAGACCACGGCCATTTCCTTTTGAAGACGTAGAAGGAGGTGTTGAAGCGATAAGATGAGCAGCCGTTGTTCATAGGTGTCAAGACGAAGGAGGCGGTGTTGTAGCCGAATTTTAAACGGAGGACCGGCCAGGATATGGTCTGACAGCTGCCGGGCGGTATCGTATAGGTACCCGAGTGACGTAACACACCGTTGACGTAAAGCCTGCCTAATACGGTGTATTCGGTGGAATCCTCACACCCCATGTTGCACAGTCGTATGCGATTGTTGAGCGAATAAGGGGGGAACCACCATGGCCATCTTCTGGGAGCGTTTATTACCAGTCCTGTGGTGGAGACGAGGATGCAGCAGGTATCACATGGGGTTGGTGGGTCCCCGCCGCCGACTGTGTCGGAAGAGTCCATCGTGAATACTATGAGGCTGTCTAAAAAAGCTCCGGTTATCTCAACACCATCGGTATCTTTTACCACGGCTCTGGCTCGGAAGATCAAGAGAAACTTTCTGCTTCCTGACATATGGCTCGTTATGTTTATGAGGTTTGGGCTGTTGTTGGTAATATGGTTGGTCAGGAAGATCGGCCCACTCCAGTTGCCGGGGTCGGAACAGGGAAACGTCGAACAGGTTTTCATAAAGACGTCAAGAACGCTCCAATTTCCAAAGCCCACCTGGTAGTAGTACTTGAGGTAAGCGTTTTGGCTGGGAGATAGGGGTGGCGTTGGAATAGTATCAGTTATGAGGTCTTCGCTCAGGTTTGTAGCACTTGGGTAGAAGGCTTCCACACACGCTCCCCTTCCGGATATGGCGAGGCCTCCGCAATAACCACTGTTTCGGACTTCCCATTGCCAGGTGTTGGTGGTTGGCGCGCTTATCCACTCCGGTGGAAGGGCGCCTATCGGGGTCGCACCGAAGCCCTCGGCAAACACCACCGCGTTCAGCGATGATGATCCACTGCAGCTTCCAGATGTTGCTAAGATAACGTTAAGGATACCCATCATGACGCTAATATTTTAAAACAACGTGGGCGATATTTCAAGTGGTTCAATCTAAATAGCCCAGTGTTTTGATCTTAAACCGAAGTCTTTCTAGAACCTTTCCTCCCGGTTCATAGGCCACGCCGTCAAAGACTACGCTGGAGCCCACGGACCCCTTCCACTCCCTGCGTACTAAGGGCTCAACTGGGCCTTCCACGGGCAGTTTAGGGGATGCTATGGCGTGGGCGGGTAGGTGGGATTTTTCGGGTACGGTCAAGGTAGGTCCTTTACCTTCTAAGTCGTACGGATACTTATCGTAGAGTTTTTCTCCCTTGTACTCCTCCAGGGCAACGCACTCCACCTTGCCCCATCCGTAGCCCCTCTCACCGCCTAAGGCGACGGTGCTTAGGTGTTCCTTGAGCTGTTGGGGGTCGTTGAGGAGGGTACGCATGTGGTCGGAGATCCTATTAGGTGCATCATGGTAGCTTTGGAGTGCCTCTTGGGATTCCATTATCCGTACTGCCGCCTCCTTTACGAACTTTGCAACATCGCACGTGCCATCGCACGCTCTTGTGAAGACGTACCCCAAAAGATAGACCTGTTTGTTGTCGTCCATCGTCTTGGGGGATATGAACTCGGCCTCGTGTAGGCTTCCCTCTTCCGCGGCCTTGACTCCGCTCTGGAGGGATGTGGAGACGTAGCTGCCTATGAATCTGTGGTAGAACTCCTCCGGTTTCTCCCAAGGGAAGTGGGCTTTGAAGCCGGAGTTCTCTTTGTTCTCTTTGAGGGCGGGGTAAAGGTAGGTGAATCGGGTGTATTCGTTTAGGGTCTCCCCTACGACCCTGTAGAGCCTTCCGTCGGTCGTCGGGCCGAAGATGGTGCGGGTGAGATTGGAGGTTAGGGCCCCCAAGATGGTGCGGGCGGGGACGTAAGGGCGGGTCTGCATCAGGTTTCTGTACTTGCGATAGCCCACGTGTATGGGGCTTCTTATCTTAAAGACCACCCTGTAAAGTTTCCAAGTTGTCATCTTTTCCAAGGTTTAACCTCCTTTAGACGGGGGAGAATCTCAAAGGCTTCCGGTTTGGCGCGCAGGAGCCTCCCGCTCCTCATGGCCTCTTGGGCCAAGGGTACCCTCTCTATCTCGGCGATAGTGTAGGGGAAGACTTCAATGTCTATGGGGGCATCCTCCGGGATGAAGTTGGGGATCCTGTCCAAGAAGGGTAGGGGGCTGTCTTTTAAGATTAGCAGGAGGTCTATGTCGCTTCCGGGTGAGAACTCCCTGCGGGCGGCGGAGCCGAAGAGTACCACCCCCAAGACCTCCTCGTGGGCGATGTAGCGGGAGGCCAAGGTTTCTATCATGTCGGCCAAGGCCTCCCTATCAACCGAGATGACTCTCACAGAACCGTAAGATTTCTCTCGCAAAGGAGAGCGCACGCTCGGCCTCCTCACGGGTGAAGAACTCCACGGGCGCGCCTTCAACCAGGCCGTTGGGGTAGCGGGGGGTTATATACAGCTTGTCCAAGGTTTTGGTTAGGTCGTACAGGTCGGGAGGCACCTCTATGCCGGAGTCCTCTACGGCCTTGAGCAGTCGCGTGAGTACGTGCCCAAACGGACGGGCACCTATCCGCTCCAGAAGGGCCTTTAGGGCCTTCTCGGCTGCCTGTTGGGAGGCGAAGCATGCCCATTCGTAATGTCCCTCCCGTAGGGAAAGCTCCGCATGCCGCATATCCGCCAACGCCTGTTTCCACCAGTCTCTCCATCTGTTCATGATTGGGCTTTGGCGTGATAGCGCACGTAGGTCAGTATCTGCTCAAACACGTCGCGCACCAGTAGTAGGCGGTACAGGTCCTCCGAGAGCCGGGAGAAGTTTTCAAGAATTTGAAGTTTGTGCTGTTGGATGTTCGGAATGTCCTCATCCTCCGGGCTGACAGAAGGGAAATCGTTGGCCGACCTGTCCGAGGGCCTCTCAAAGATGAACCTCCTCGTAGCCTCAAGCCACCTTATGAGCTCAACGGCTATCCGCTCCTCCGGTTTCATCCCTTCGGCGGTGATTTTGCTCCCGCTCCTGCTAAAGAGAAACAGCATCAGGGCATATACACCCTGCTCCTGTAGGACTCCCAAGGACTTGGTGGCTATCTTCCCAAGGTCGTCGGCTTTCAGACCTGCGCCAGCAATTTGCTGGGAGACGTAGGACGCTAAGCGGTCAAGGTTGAGACGGTTCATCCTGACCCTCCTGTTGGTACCCCTCGGTGTGCGTTTCGTGGTCGCTCGGAGTTTCCACGCACAGTACCCTCATCCGCCCGAAACCGCGCGTCCCCATACCCCCTATGCCGAGGTACTCGGCCCACTCAAGGCCCAAATCCACCACATCTATGGGGGTTTGAGGGGCTTGATCCTCAAACTTCGTTATCCTTTCTTGGGCCTCGTCTATCCACTTTTTCGCCTTCTCTATTGCCTTACCTATCGCCTCATCCGAAACACCTTCCTTTTTCCCGATAAGGTTCCACCTTTTAAGGAGTTCCTTTAGCTCCTTTTCATTCCCTTTGGAGTTTTTCAAAAGGGACTCCCACTCTTGAAGGCGACTTTTCCCCGGAAACTTCCCCGCGAAGTCCTCCACGACCACGTCCATCCACAGGACCGTCGCCCTCGGTATGGCCTCGTAGGTAAAGAGGGCCTTATCTTCGGATGCACCCGTTTCGGGATTTATGGCCACAGACATGCGCACTTCCAAGTTGGAATTGACCACATGGGTGAATAGGGCTTCGGGAATGAGGACGAGGCGGCTTCTTATCTCCTCCGGAATCTGCTGGGGGAAGTTTATATCCGGCAGGTTGCCACCATGCCCCAAGACCAGCCACCCGAGGTTTATGAAGAGGCTGCCCTGCGAATCTCCGGGCAGTTTATCCGGATCCCACAGGGCCTTCCCATTCTCCACGGAAGGGCCACCTTCCAACAGCCCAACCTCCCTCAACCTCTCCGGTGTGCTGACCCAGATGGGTCCGTACATGGAATAGACGGGAAAGAGGAGGATGCGGGCGTCGTAGATATGCACCACACCGGAGCGGGCCCCTCTATCGGTGATGGAGCCGAAGGTGTAGCATATAGGACAGGTGGGCCTTCCGCAGTGGCCGGACTGCCCGGCGCACTTGGGTTTGCCGAAACGCATGGCCGCGTAGTGGCGTATGGCTCCGTGGAGGGCCGTCCCGGGTATCTTGGGAATACGACTCCCCGGCTCCCGCACTACGGTGTTATCCACCCTTCCGAGTCGGTACCCCCCCGTGCCGACGTGGAGGGGGTCTGTGGTCATGAGAAAGAACCTATGCGTCTCCGGTTTCATTTTCAACCTGGTTGTAAATTCTACGGAACGTTGCGGGTAAGTCTTCACCCGTAGCCTCCGCAAACTCCCTTAGCCAACGGAGGATGTAGTCGTAATCCACCCTCACCCTGCGCAGGATCCCCTTCACATCCTCTATATCCCTCGGCCTTCCGGCCAGTAGCTTCAGGACTATAACATCCTCCGGCGAGGCGAATTTGATCGGATAACCCTCTACTCTTTTGACCTTAGCCCTTTCTATGGCCTGCCTCTCGTAAGGGGTCCATGAGAATATGAAATCAACCCGTAGGCCACTTTCGGGGTCAAATGTGGGCAAAACCCACGTGTCCTTTACGAAGGCTTTGGGATCATCCACCAACAACCTCAAACCCAAGGACTCTACGATTTCAAGTATGCTTTTCAGGTCCTCCGGGGTCGCCGCCAAGGTTATATCCACATCCCGCGTAAATCTTGGCTCCCCATAGACCAAAACCGCCTGCCCCCCTATTATCATATAGCCTATGCCCCTCTCATCCATCGCCTCGGCCAGCCTTTTTAGTAAGTTCGCCATACTTTCTCAAAACCTCCGTCAGCTTTAGGTCCTTCTCTATCCCCTCAAGGGGATCTTCGGGTGGCCACACGCCCAAGCTCTTGGCGTGCTCCAACATCATCCAGAAGATTCTAAAACGCTCCTCCACGCTCAACTCCTCCCTCCTCTGGAACTGGGCCTCAAACTCTTGCAGACGTCTGCCATCCTTTACCATGTTGAGGTCGGATTTTAGGGGTGTAAAGGGGGAACGAATTCGCAGCGGGGCTATTCGTTCGTACGGTGGGGGACGCTCCCTCACCGGCAGTAGTTCATGGCCTTTTTGATCTCTTCATTGTTGGTTAGGTCGCAGGGGGTTTGGCCCGACACATCCTTGGCATTAACCTCGGCACCGTTTTCAACCAAGTATTTGACCTGCTCAAGGTCTCCTCCAAAAGCTGCGAAATGAAGGAGCGTTTTTCTATCGCTAAATTTAACATTTACCAATCCTCTCTTTATAAACTCGCCGACTAAGTACTTCACTACCTGTAGATGACCCTTATAAGCAGCCCGATGCAAGGGGGTGGAACCATCCTTGTCCTTAGCATTAATATCAGCACCTCTCTCAACTAAGTACTTGACCACTTGTAGATGACCTTCCCAAGCAGCCCAATGTAAGGGGGTGTTGTCAAACATATCCTTAGCATTAACGTCCGCACCCTCTTCCACAAGGTACTTAACTACATCCAAGTGGCCCTTCCCTGCGGCTGAGTGTAGGAGCATTTTTTTGAGGTCGCCACTGGGAGCATTAACATCTACCCCTTTTTCCACGAAGTACTTAACCGCATCTAAAAAGCCTTTCTCTGCGGCCAAAATCGGAGGATTGTTGTAATCCATATCGTAGATATTGATGTTGGCACCGTTCTCTGTTAGGTACTTCACTACGTTCAAGTGGCCACCCTCTACGGCATAATGTAGAGGGGTACCGCATTCAACTGCGACATTGACATCAGCTCCCTTTTCAACCAAGTACTTCACCACGGGGAGATGCCCTCTTAAGGCGGCCTCATGCAGGGGGGTGTAGCAGAACTCGCCTACAGCATTAACGTCAGCACCTTTCTCAACCAAGTACTTCACCACGGGTAGGTGCCCTCCATAAGCGGCCGCATGCAGAGGTGTGTAGTACGACGAAGTTTGAGCATTAACATCAGCCCCCTTTTCAACCAAGTACTTGACCACCTGTAGATGACCTTTCTTAGCAGCCTCATGCAAGGGGGTATCGCCATCATTATCCCTAGCTTTAACGTTGGCCCCCTTTTCAACTAAGTACTTGACCTGCTCAAGGTCTCCTCCAAGAGCTGCAAAATGAAGGAGCGTTTTCCCATCGCCAAATTTAACATTTACCAATCCTCTCTTTATAAACTCACCAACCAAGTACTTTATCACCTGTGGATGTCCGACGGCCCAATCTAAGGGAGTGTTGCCAGCATTATCCTTAGCATTAATATCAGCCCCCTTTTCAACCAAGTACTTGACCACCTGTAGATGACCCCCAGCAGCAGCCAAGTGCAAGAGAGTCTTACCATCCTCACCGCACACGGCATCAATATCCTCACCACCCTCAATCAGACGCTTCACGGTAGCATAGTCCCCACTCCGCACAGCTTCGCACAGATCGTTCTCGCTCTTATTCGCTTCCTCGGTACTCATCCCTCCCTCCTGTTTCACCTCCTGCAGTACCTCGTTCGCTTTAGCAGTTGAGGACACTTTATCAGTTCCCTTGCCAAAGGCAAAGATATACACGACCGCTGCTATCAAAATCACCACACCTGCCGCAAGTAATCCCTTAACCTTCCCGGATACACCGAACCCCCTACACCCCAAGAGGGCCCTTATCTCCCTACTCGTTGCCAAGTCGCAAGGGGTCCTGCCCTCATTGTCCTTGGCTTGGGCATCGGCCCCCAGCTCTATCAGATACTTGACCACGTCCAAGTGGCCACCCTCTACGGCGTAGTGAAGAGGCGTTTTCCCATCCTCGCACACGGCATTCACGTTGGCACCCTCTTCAACCAAACGCCTCACAGCCTCAATATCGCCCCTCCCAGCGGCTTCGCACAGGTCGTGGGTCAGGTCCGGCTTCATAGTTCGGTATTATAAACCGTGGAGGGGGAACTTTGCAAGAGGGATATCCCCCTCACCGGCAGTAGTTCATGGCCTTTTTGATCTCCTCATTGTCGGCTAAGTCGCAGGGGGTTTGGCCATGGTTGTTCTTAGCGGAAACGTTGGCGCCTTTTTCAACCAAGTACTTCACCACCTGTAGATGCCCTTCCAAAGCGGCCAAATGCAGGGGGGTGTAGCCACTACCACGATCACCGCCCATAGCATTAACATTAACGTTAGCTCCGTGCTCAACCAAGTACTTCACCATTAACAGGTTCCCTTTCTCGGCGGCCTCATGCAGGGGAGTGTTGCCGTGCTCATCCTTAGCGTTAACGTTGGCACCGCGCTCAACCAAGTACTTCACCACCTGTAGATGCCCTCCAGCAACAGCCTCATGTAAGGGGGTTCTATACCAAAGATCCTTAGTATTGACGTTGGCCCCCCTCTCAACCAAGAACTTCACCACGGATAGATGGCCTTTAGAGGCAGCCCAGTGAAGGGGGGTTTGCTCGTAATCATCCTTAGCATTAACGTCAGCACCACTCTCAACGAGTTTTTTAACCTGATTTAGCTCCCCTCCACAGGCCGCAAAGTGCAAGAGAGTCTTCAAGTCAAGGTCAAATTCAACGTCCTTTAGATCTCTGGTTATGTATTCACCGACCAAATATCCTACGATGGGAAAGTGATCCCGGAATGCGGCTTCGTGCAATGGGGTCCAACCTTCGTAATCTTTAACGTTGAAATTGGCGCCTTTCTCAACCAAGTACTTAACTACCTGTAGATGACCCCCAGCAGCAGCCAAGTGCAGGGGGGTATGCCCACCGCCATCACACACCGTATCCACCTTAGCCCCCCTCTCAACGAGTGCCTTCACCTCTTCGTAGTCCCCCTCTTTAGCGACGTCGCAGAGGGATTGGGAGATGAGAAGTAGAAGCATAGGTTGGTATTGTATTCCTTGGAACGTCTTTGTGTCAACGGGTTCATTCCCGGCAGTGTTCATGGCCACTTTGGAGATGCGATCAAAAGGTGAAGCCAAGGTAGTCGGGAGATGACAACAACAGCTACAAACGACCCCCAATCTTTTAAAGGGCAACGGAGTATCCCCTAATCTGTCCTCACCGAGGTATAGCTATTTGGCCATTTCCCCCTCACCGTTGGGTTATTTCAAAAGGTCGCTTAGCCTTACCTTAACGTCCTCCAAAAGTTCCACCTCCTCGTCCCAATCGTAAATCGTCGGCCTCTTGCCTTTCTCAAAGACGAACACCTTCCTTGGCTTCGTGAATATCCAAACTACCTTTTCAACACCGGAGTTTAAAAGCTGCTCGCTCTTTTCCCAAACGTATTCCATCTCACTCTCAACCTCCGCCCTAACGTCTATCTCAACTATCAGAGCCGGCGGCACGTCTA
>JAADCS010000121.1 GCA_013154295.1 Thermotogae bacterium | reverse complement strand
TCGGCCGAGGCTCTGTTGATAAGGAAGATAGTCGGCTATCTGCGGGCACCCGGCAGGTACCGGGGCGGTGGGCGTATAGATTCGGTCAGGGGGGCCGATGTCATCGCTTGGGATATTGTCGCCTACGCTTCATTTCTCAATTACTTGCGCTGGAGGGGGGTGGAGAGGTTTCGCGAGGAATTTACGTGCGGGTACTGGTAGTCTATGGGGGGGGCTTAGGCCCCCCTCTCTACGACGTTTGGATGTTGCCACCACGGGATAATTTGCATAGTTGCAATGCAAGGCGTCGTATTTATTACTTGACAAATTATTAAAAACATACCATTGTTCTACATCTCCGGAGTTTAACCCCTTTATCCGGAGGTTCAACTGAGGGCAAAGGGGGAAAGGAGGTAGAAGCATGATAGTAATGCTTCTGGCGAATGTAGGGAGCACAGCCTCACTCCCAGAATTGGCCAACCGCCTCCATACTGTAGGGGTGAAAGCTGAAAATGGAGGCGTCTGTCCTCTTTCGCCCGACTTTTGGATGGAGTTGGGTGAGATATACCAGCAACTCTATTACCACATGATGAATGTAGAGGCCAATGTAAAGAAAGGCAACCCCTCCGTCCTTTTTAACGTTCAAAAGGAACTCAAACTCGTAGAAAACGAAACTAAAGCTTTGGAAAGCACTGTGAAGGATCTGTGCTCTCCCTTCCTCCTTACAGGAAGTGAGCTCTATGCCGAGTGTAGTTGTCCCGAAGGGACTTGCTCTGGAGCTTTCTGTATGTGCACATCCAACGGCTCATGTTGGGCAATATTTGGAAATGATTCTCAAAGCGGTTCAAACGAAAGTGGGGAGTTAAACCGTAGTTTAGAATGGAATCTGGAAGCCGCCTTCCAGACGGGAAGGTATGAGGTTTATAATGTAGAAGGTCACCTTCTCTACAGCGATGGTTCTCTACCCCACGATTTGGCAACGGGTATTTATTTCGTGAGATACCCCTCCGGTGAGGTCAAACGCTTGCTGGTGCGCTAAGGATTAAAAAATTAATTGGGACCCGAAAGGGCCCCTTTTTGTTTTGCATAAGGATTATTGAATCCTAACCTTTTGTGGCCCATCAGCTCCCATCTGCACAGTGGTTCATTTTCATGCTTCTACTCTCACCCTGAAAGATGGGTGAGATAGGGGCTTTCCTATTCAATCTATGTGCCTCTTTATTTGGACTTTAGATGATGAAAGTGCGTAACTACTGTTGATAGGATTTTCCTCAAGCGTAGAATATCCTCTTGGGATTTAAGGGTGGCAAATGCTATCCCGTGGCTATCTCCGAATGTAGGAGATAGGCGCTACCGAAGGAGAGGATGGCAGTTATAGCTTCTGCTTAACTACTGTCCATCTTCTAATGCTATGTAAAGGTTTATGGAAAGTTTAAAGGTAGCTCTGCGCAACTTCGCGCTGCTCTTTAGGATAGCCCCGTGGGAAGTCCTGATGTTCATGGGGCTTATGCTACCCTCGGGCCTTGCGCCGGGCTTCGTCGTGCGCTTCATAGGCGAAGGAGAGGCGCTCCATAATCCCGTACTTCTAATAGTGGCAGTGGGTCTGCTCGTCTTCATGGACAGCATCACGTATCCACTGAACGCGTACATAAGCGGAAATCTCACCGAGAAGTTCTCCCAATATATGGCGGAGAAGATCTTTATGAAGCTAGAGGAGTTTAGAAGCGTAGAGCAGATTGAGTCTCCGGACGTGCATAACCGGTTGGAGGTCATAAAGAGCATGGCCAGATTCGCTCCTGCTAACTTTCTCTGGACGTTCTCCCACATACTGAAATCTGTTCTCACGATAGCGAGCATATCCGTGGTCCTCTTCCGCCTTAACCCTGTCCTGCCTTTTATAATCGTTCTGGCCCTCCTGCCCTACAGTATCGTGTGGGGTAGGTTCTCATACAAGTCGTGGTGGGCCATATACGACACCAGCTTGGAGAATCGGCGGATGAATTACACCCTATCGGTGGTATTCACCTTCCCCTACATATATGAAATCCTATCCTTCGGGGCCGTCGGGCTCTTTATGAACCGCTTCAACGAGTCGTACCGTTCCTTCCATGACAGGATGCGCAGGATAAGGGGGGCTTACCTCCTTAAGATCGTACCTGCCATAATCTTCGGGGCCGTACTGTCAATAACGGCGGTGTATTTGGGATTCAAGGGTCGGTTCTTAGGCTCAACCGTTCTCTCCTTCGTCTATCTGCAGGAGGCCCTTCTCAGCCTCATAGCGTGGTTCTCGGAGTACTCTAGCAGGACTTTGGGGACTTTCAAGGAGCTGGAGGGGTTTATAAACATGCCTGTGCGGAGTACGGATAAGAGGGAGCGCATAGACCCAGAGGAGGCTGCCATAAAGTGCGAGAACCTAAGGTTCACCTACGACGGGAAGCGATACGTACTTGACGGCATCAACATCACCATACCCAAGGGCCAGAAGGTGGCCTTCGTGGGACACAACGGGGCTGGTAAGACCACCCTGTGCAGGATAATACTCGGTCTGTACGGCCCGACGGAGGGGAAGATAAAACTCTTCTCCGACAGGATAACCATGGCCTTCCAGAACTTCGGGAGGTACAAGCTGAGCCTCCGGGATAACGTTGTACTCTCGGATTACAGGGGGGACGACCACATAGATCACAGCCGCCTTGAGGAGGTTCTAAGGCGCGTGGGCATAGATTTCCCACCCGACACCCAGATAGGTAGGGAGTTCGGGGGTATTGAGCCCTCCGGAGGGGAGTGGCAGAGGATAGCTCTGGCGAGAACTCTCTACAAGGAAGACGCGGACATAGTCATCTTTGACGAACCTACGGAGAATCTTGACCCGGAGGCGGAGTATGGGATCTTCAACTTTATGATGAATCTCTACAGGGATAAGACTCTCATTTTGGTTACCCATCGCCTCTGGAGCGTTAGGAACGTTGACAGGATATTCGTTTTTAAGGAAGGTAAGGTGGTGGAGGAAGGCACCCACGAGGAGCTCCTACGCAAAGGGGGAGAGTATGCTAAAATGTGGCAGTTTCAACTTAGGAAGTACGGTCTCAGCGCTTGAGTTGGTTAGTGGTATTTTTGGAATGAGCATATTAATTTAGCTTTGTAGGTATTGCCCAAACGGTGATCCCCAAAAAGGATGTAATATCCTTTTACTGCATAAACATCCTTTTGGATACGCGTCTGAAGATCCCCGAAAGATAGAAAACGGTTTTTCTGTATCTACAGTCCTAATACCCTTTTACCGCATAAACGTTCTTTTTTGTGTGCAACTCTCTTTCAAGGGGATATGAGATTTTTGAAAGGTCTTTCGTTCGGCCCGAAGCGGATGGATGATTTCACTTGGAGGCCGTTTAGCCGCAGAGTGATACCGAAGAGGGAGTGGTATGGCAATCACTAATAGGGTCTGTCGTTTTAGCAAGTCACGGTCTCCCAGAGCTATGCTACTGGCATCTCACTCAAAACCCCCCCAACTTTTTGAATCGCAGAAGCTAAATGCCCTCCAGTTCGGATTCTGCCGAGTATAAGAAGTCTATAAACAGTCCAAGATTTAAAATAGCAGATCATGGAGGTGGTTTCACTTGGAGGCTATTTAGCCTCACAGTGATACCAGTTTGCGAACGGCCATTTTTTGTTTCCTCAAAGAAACGAGGTAATAGGAGGCAGGATAACAGGGATTCTTTCCCATGCGAAAAGGTGCTGCCCTTCTGTACTACCTGATGAAAGAAATCAAATGCCTAACAAACGGCGACTTTTATAGAGAAAAGATATAATCCCACGTGTTGATACGTTCGGCAATAGGTGCAAGTACGACCTACAAGGACCGCAATCCTCCTGTTTTTAAACCCATCGTAAACGAGGGGGAACGGCTGCGTAAATTTGTCAAGCTTACAATATTTTCTCATAGGAGGTAAGTATGTTTTTTATACTCGCTCAAACTTCCGTTCCGAAATTACACGACGTAAAAATAGACGGGCACTTGGAAGAGATTTGGGACTCCGCCCTAACCTTCACGGACTTCAAGCAGCAGTCCCCATCCTTGGGCGAGGAGGCCGTATATCCCACGGAGGCTCGGATTTTTTACACCGACAGAGGCCTATACGTGGCCTTCGTATGCAAAGGAAAAAAACCCGTCCTTCAGAGGGGGAGTAGAGGGGAGCTTTCCCCCGACAAAGTTACTTTTTCGCTGGATCCCTACGGTGGAGACGGTAAAAAGTACTACTTCTTTTCGGCCGATCCCTTCGGCAACAGGGCGGACGCCGAGGTAAACTCCGGTATATTTAACGGTGAATGGGACACCGAGTGGAAGGCCGCCGGCAGCCTCACGTCGGACGGATACGTAGTGGAGATGATGATACCCTTCAAGGCCTTCCGGTACCGCAGAGGGGTAGTCTGGGGCGTGGCCTTCTCCCGTTGGACCTCCGACGGCTACCAGATGCGCTTTCCCCTGAATCGGCGGGGCGTGTATCCCGACATGCACCCGGTTCGCTTGAATCCACCCCTATCTTGGGCCTTGAGCCTGATGCCCTACGCCACCTATAGAAGGGATTCCCTGCAGGACTTTCGGACGGGGGAGTACGCTTTTCAAAGTCGCATATACGGCGGTGGGGATGCCCGCTTCACCGTTGAAGACAACTTCTTGCACCTGACCGTAAAACCCGACTTCGCCGACGTAGAGTCCGACCCCTACTACATAAACGTGGGCCGCTACAGGTACTTTCTGACCGAGCGCCGCCCATTCTTTACCTACGACGATGAGCTCTTCCGGCCCAACTTCAACGAGTTCCTACCCTACACCATGTTGGTCTATACCCGGAACATAGGCTCGGACATGTACGGCAACGAGATCCCCATAACCTACGGAATAAAGGGAGGGGTCTCCCTGTGGGGTACGAGTTTGGCCTTCATGGGGGTGCGCACCGACTCCGGCCAAGACTGGCACCTCTTCAGGGGCAACTACAAGGGAAAGTACCTGTCCGTAGGTACGTTTTTGGGTAGATACATGGGATATTACTCCCTACCGGATCCCTTCAACCCCGACCGCTTCGTGAAGGTGGCCGACACCAACGTTATGGCGGACGTAGATGTGGCCTTCAACTACGGCTACTTTCAGGGGGGATTTGCCCTCCTACACGCCGACTATTACGACGCGCTGGCCGGTTGGAAGAGCGGTTGGGTAAAAAACTGGGGTTTAGGGTACAGGTCCCCCTACTGGGTGGTGGGTTTCAGCTACAGCGAGGTGGACTCGCTCTTCTACGCCGAGCGTATAACCTTCATGCCCTACGCCGCATCCAAGGACATGCTCTTTAGGGTTGGGCGGAAGTTCTACAAGTTCCATGGGCTCAACTACCTTTCCTTGGGGGCGCTTGCCTTCATGGGTAAAGAGGCTGGCGAACCTTTCTCCAAGGGTATAGGTGGAACGATAAATATCGGTTTCGGTAAAGGGCACAGTATCTTTATGGGTACGGATTTCGGAGAGCAGTACGAGTACGACCCCTCTAGAGACACGCTGGTCAGGTTCTACGGGAAGCGGCTATTCCTGTACTCCTCCTTCAACCTTCAGGCCAACTACCTGCGGTTGGAGTTCTCCACCGGCGATCTCTACAACTACGCCACGGGCAAACTGGGGACCTACTCCCGCGCATACTTCGGCCTACCATGGAGAATCTCACAATTTCTAAACGTATCTAACGGCCTTTCGGTGTGGAGCTATCCGGGTATGCCCTCAACCTTTAGAAACATCCTCCGTCTCACCCTCTCTTTGGGAAACGTCGCCACGGCCCGTATGGGATGGGAGAAGGTCCTGCAGAGGGAGGACGCTTTAGCAGGCATATACGACAGGGCGTGGATCTTCCTGTCCTTTGAGAGGGGACTTACGGGTCTGTACATATCCCTCAACACCAAGCTCCTCCCCGATGATTCTTTGAACGTAAATCCCCTATCCTACCATCGGGCTGACTACATATTCGGTGTAAAACTTAAGGGGTACCTCAGGCTATGAGAAATCCCGGATGGCACTATAGGCAAGCCATGGCGGTCATTTGAGGGGATAAGCGCTGCCGAAGGAGGTGGCGGTGGTTATAGCTTTTTTTCACTCTCCAGAATACCTACGAGAGCCCGACAGATACGAAGCGGTAGGCGTATAGATTCGGTCTGGGTGGCCGATGCCGTCGCTTGGGATATTGTCGCCTACGCTTCATTTCTCAATTACTTGCGCTGGTGGGGGGTGGAGAGGTTTCGCGAGGAATTTACGTGCGGGTACTGGTAGTCTATGGGGACCTCCCTACTTTTGGGAGTCGTTTATATGCCTCTCAACGATACTGATAATTTTGGCAACACTCTCAAATCCGGCATCTATGGCCTTCTTGTTGCGAAGCTCCCTGTAGTAGCCGCCTATATGCAGTATGTCGTAAGCGTCCTCAAATAAGGCTCGGAGCACATCCCTGTCCTTACCTATGCGGGAG
>JAADCS010000024.1 GCA_013154295.1 Thermotogae bacterium | reverse complement strand
ACCCATTACCAACTTCAGCACCGATTACGATGTTTGGGTAGAAGAGCCCTTTATCGCAACCCTCTTTTCGCCCTTTAACGCGCAACTACTGGACCAATAAGTAGCTTTCGGAGAATTTCGTACCTCCTCATTTATTGTTCTCATCTTATTTTTTACGCAATCGTGGATTTTGGTGAACAAGTTTTGGTGGGGTAAGAAAAATTGAGATGAGAATTACGGTAAAAGAGGGATTTTGGCAAGGAATTAGAGAAGATAAAAAGCGCGCCCGGAGGGACTCGAACCCCCAACCTCCTGGTCCGTAGCCAGGTGCTCTATCCTATTGAGCTACGGGCGCGCAAGATGATATTATAAGGGGGATCAATCCACATCAATAGGTATGCGATGCTCCAAAGCCTCCACAAGGGTATAGGGATCAAGACTTGAGATCTCCGCACCCCGTGGGACACCAGAGGGAAGTTTGGTTACCCGTGGTCCAGAGATTCCTTCTATCATGTATCGTGCTGTTACCTGTGCCTTCACATCGTTGGGAAGAGCGAATATGATCTCCTCCACCTTCTCCTCCTCAACCAACCTTTTAAACTCCTCTATGGGAAGATCCTGGGGCATGATACCTTCGGTTATGGACACCAAGTTATAGAGAACGAAATATTTGCCCTTGTAACGGCCACTCTCCTCTATTTTGAAGACATCAAAGGGGGATAGAACGACCATCAACTTTCTTTCCCGTGTGGGATCCCTGCAGATCTCACAAATCTCCTCATCACTTATTACCCTACATCTGCGACACAACTTCACCTCATCCAACGCCTCCAAGGCTCTCTTGAGGTTTTTGCGCTTCTCCTCGTCAAAAAGAAGTCTCTCGCTTATCCGTTTAGCCGTCAAAGGCCCTATCTCTGGCAACGAATCGAAAGCTTCTATAAGCTTCCTGAAAGCTTTCGGAAGTTTCACATCAGTTTCTCAAGCTCCTTGCGATACTCCGGTGGAAGTTTCGCCAAAAACTCCTTCAACTTCTCACGTTGGTATTCGGTCGCTTTAGTGATAGCTGAATTTACAGCGTTTACCAAGGCGTTTTCAACAGAGGTTATATCCTTAAGAGCTTCGGGGTTTATGTGTATCTCAAGGATCTTACCGTCTCCTCCTACCACTACCTTAACGTTACCGTTGTAGCCGGTCTCTTCAAAGCGGGTGTTTTTTATTTCTTTCTGAAACTTCTTCAGCTCCTGCTGTAAGTCCCACAGAGCTTTCATCTGTTTAAACTGACCGAACATGGTGTGTATTATACGGACGAGTGGAAACCATGGACCCAAACCCAGCGTTTAAGATGCGGTTGTATAATCCTCACCTATGTTAAGAGCCGTTTTAGATAGGGAGATTTTAGGTAGGGTTCTATCAAGAGCAGCCAAGCTGGTTTCTCGCGTCGGTAAAGGAGCGTACATACAACCGGGAGTGTTGCTGGTCAGCGAGGGGGACTATATGTCCGTATTCGCTACCGATATGGACAACTGGATGGTGCAACGACTGCCCATGTACGAGGGAGACGAGGGAAAAGCATACGTCCCCGTCAAAGAGTTGGTCACGGTACTAAAAGGTGCGGACGGTGGATCCGTTCTGCTGAAAAGGGAGGATTCTGTCCTCGTGGTTCAGATAGGTGAGGATGCCACCTACAAGATAAATCTCTTCAGCGAGGAGGAATTCCCTGTTTTACCCGACACCCATATAGACGAAGGCCTGATGCTCAACATGGAAGTCCTCTTGGAGGGAATAGAAAAGGTAGGGTGGTGCGCTGCCAAGGATGATCCCCGTCCCTTCCTAACGGGGATATACTTGCATACCACGGGTGGGGAACTTCGCTTTGTAGCTTCGGACGGTTCGGTTTTGGGTTTCTATGCTCAACCGGATTTTTCCGGAGAGTTGGATGTGATAATGCCGGCTAATGCCCAAAGCCTATTAAAAACTCTCCCCAAAAACCAGGGCTTGCTTTCGGTTCATAACAGAATGATACATCTATCGGTCGAGGATGAACCGGTCAGTGTGGTAGCAATTTTGAGAGGGATAGACGACGAATACGTGGATTACGAGAGCATAATTCCCAAGGAGTTTGTGGCCGATGCTATAGTAGATACGGATATACTCCGCCGCAAACTGGATAGAATGTTGGCTATGACCCCGGATGGGTACGAGATAGACGTAGAGCTCGAGGACGGTGAGATGGTTCTAAAAACACTCTCGGCCAAAGGAGAAGGGATGGAACGTTTAAAGGCTGAAACCTCCGGGCAGATAAAAGTGCGACTGATCGGTAGCCATCTGATACGGATGCTTAAGAGCATTTCTTCCGATTCTGTACGGCTCTCCTTCTCCGGGGAGAATACTCCCATAAAGGTCGGCCCTACCGATAACGAGAGGCATTTTTATCTGACGTTACCCATATCATGAAAAAGTTTTACGTAGAGAAGTTGGGGGAACTGAAGGCCATCAGGGAGGCCTACGGAGATTTTTTACTTGAGATAGGTGAGGACGAGAGGGTGGTTGTGATAGACTGCGATTTGGGACATTCCACCAAGGCGGCCAAGTTCGCCAAGAGATTTCCTGAAAGGTACGTGGAGATAGGCATCCAGGAACAGAACATGATCGGTATGGCCGCCGGTCTTGCCGCAGTAGGTAAAATACCTTTTACCTCAACGTTCGCCATATTCGCCGTGGGAAGACCGTGGGAGCAGATTAGGCTGTCCGTGGCCTACTCAAACTTTAACGTTAAGATTGTGGCCACCCACGCAGGAGTAGCCACCGGTGAGGATGGGGCTTCTCACCAGATGGCTGAGGATTTGGCCCTTATGGGGGCCATACCCCAGATGAGAATCCTCTCACCCTCCGACTACTACTCCGCTAAAAGCCTGTTGAAGACCGCCTACGAGTACGAAGGTTATATTTATGTACGTTTGGTCCGCCCCAAAACACCTACCGTGTATTCTGGAGAGTTTTCTTACCAGATAGGCGAAGCCCACCTCTTGAAAGAAGGGAGGGATGTAGCTGTAATTTCAACAGGTCTTCCGGTTCATCACGCCTTAAAGGCCGCTTGGGAGTTGGAGAGGGAGGGTGTATCCGTAGCCGTGTATGACTTTTTAACCGTAAAACCTTTGGATGAGGAAGCGATAATGCATGCAGCGAACACCACAGGAAGGATACTCGTAGTGGAGGATCACGTCCTCTGGGGAGGGCTTGGGATGGCCATTTCCTCTCTCCTAGCTCGGAAGGGTGTGGTTATACCCCTGGATCTCCTTAATCTTGGTGACAAATTCGGACGCTCTGGCAAGTATGAGGACCTTTACCGTTACTACGGTCTCGATTCGGACGGTATAAAGGTACGGATAAAGAGCCTTCTGCGATGAAAGTTAAACCTAAACCTTCCTGGTTGAAGGTAAATATAAAGAGTGGGGTTGGATTCCCAACCGTGAGGGGAACCTTAAGGAACCACGACCTACATACCGTATGTGAGGAAGCCCGATGCCCGAACCTCCACGAATGTTGGTCCCATGGTACAGCCACGATAATGATCCTCGGGGATGTATGTACGAGGGGTTGCCGTTTCTGTGCCGTGAAGACAGGGAACCCAGGTGGTAAAGTGGATCCTATGGAACCTATGAGAGTAGCAGCGGCCATCAAACGTCTGGATCTTCGTTACGTCGTTCTAACTATGGTAGATCGTGATGACCTTCCCGACGGAGGCGCTTATCACGTTGCTGAAACTGTGAAACGTATAAAAGAAATTAAAGCCAGTGTAAAGGTAGAAACGCTGGTGGGTGATTTTCGCGGCGATAAGAGAGCTCTAAACGAGATGCTATTTTCCCCCTTAGACGTTTTTGCTCATAATATAGAGACGATTCGCCGTCTAACTCCTTACGTTAGAGACAGAAGGGCCTCCTACGATCTCTCTCTGAATGTTCTTGGATATGCCAAAAAAGTAAGACCGGATCTTTTAACCAAGTCTGGTATAATGGTAGGCATGGGTGAGACCTTTCAGGAAGTGGTAGAGAGTATGAAGGATCTACGGGATGTCGGTGTGGATATTCTAACTATAGGTCAGTATCTACAACCCACACCCCGTCACTATCCGGTCCATGAGTACGTTCCACCCGAACTATTTAAAGAGTATAGGGAGGTGGGCCTAAAGTTGGGCTTTAGAGAGGTCTTTTCGGGACCTCTGGTGAGATCCTCCTATAGAGCCGAAAAGGTGTTTGAAAAGGCTCTATGATCTACCTCATCCTGATCCTGGTTCTCCTGACCAACGCTCTCCATTCTGTCTTACGTTTGCCTATGGATCTAGTATATCCAGCTCTACCCCTAACGAGAGAGGTCAAACGACCTTTCGCCCTCGCTATCTATGTGGCCATGGGTGTGATTAGAGATACGTTGTTTTTGAGCAAACCGTGGTATTCGGCCTTTTTGCTCACCTTAAGCGTTATAACGATCAATCGCCTTAGACCTCATTGGCTGATCCTGACGTTAGGAATATCACTCTTCTATCTGACCGATCTGCTTTTAAGATGGTTGATCTGGGGCATCCGGTTGGATATGGAAGAAGCTGTCCTAACCTTCATTTTGATAGTCGCAGGAACGATCCTATATCAAAGGTTCAAAGAGAGGGATAGAGTAGTGATATGACGTTACCTGCTCCTCTCCCAAGTTCTTTTCTTAAGTAGATAGCTCACGACGTTGAATACGAAGGTTATAACGAAGAGAGCGAGACCTGCTGCAAATATGGTATGGTATTCTAAAGTTCCGGTGGGAACATCCCCCAAGCTTACCTGGACTATGTAGGCCGTTATGGTTTCTATAGGTACCAAAGGATTCAACGTCAGGACCGGCCTTTGACCTGCAGCTATAGTAACGATCATGGTTTCACCTATGGCACGGGAGATACCTAAGATGAAGGCTGCCATTATCCCGGAGAAAGCGGTGGGTATGACCACCTTGAGGGCCGTGGTAAAACGGTCGGCCCCCAAGGCATAAGCTGCTTCCCGTAGGCTGTTGGGAACAGCCCGTAGAGCGTCCTCGCTTAATGAGGCTACTATCGGAAGTATCATGATACCCATTACTATGCCTGGTGACAGGGCGTTGAACCCCGCTATCGAGGGAATCACCTTCTTAAGAAGAGGTGTAACGAATAAGAGGGCAAAGTAACCATACACAACGGTAGGAACCGCCGTGAGAATCTCAAGGATGGGTTTGACTATGCCTCTGACCTTGGAGGAAGCGTACTCACTCAAAAAAACGGCTATGATCAGACCCATAGGAAGAGCAACGGCCATGGCTATGGTAGAGGTTAGAAAGGTGCCAGCCAAGAGTGGAAGTATACCGAAGTGTTTTTCCGTAAAGAGAGGTGTCCACTGGGTATCGGTTAAAAATTCCTTTAGTGAAACCTCCTTGAAAAAGAGAGCACTTTGGTATAGCAGTACAGCCACTATACCCACGGTGGTAAACACTGTTATGGAGGTAGCGATCAAAAGAATAACTTGAAAAAGTATCTCGTTGAATCTGCGCAAAGTCATAGAGGAGAGTTTAAAGCCACTTACTCTCCTATAGATAGGTTGAGGGAGAGGCCGAAGAGGAAGTTCAGCTCATAGGGTTTGGTGCCGTATAGCGGAGAGTTTTCATCCTTACTCTGGGAAGCTACATAGCCGTCGTAGTTGTACTTGAGGATGAAGTTAAAAGCCAGAGCTTTAGTTAGGGAGACGCTGTAGGTGGCGTTTCCAAATACACGATAGTCACCAGCGAAATCCTGGATGTTAGGTTGATAGAAAAGAACGAAGGAAAAGGTTCCAGCGTTGCCAAAGTTCCACCTTCCCTTGGGTCGGAGAGAGAGACGTACTGGGTACCTTGAGAGGGTATCCCCAACGAATCTCTCGTAACCTCCCAGAAGTGCGGCGCTTACCGAAAAGTCAGCGTTTTCGCTTTTTATGAAGACGTATTTAGCTCCCGCTCCTCCTTGGCTCCTGTTTTCTAGATTCATAACTCTGTTGAATTCGGAGGATGCGAATAGGAAAGCTTGGACCCTTTCGGTTAAGTAGCGATCCAACCTCAACAGTAAAGCAGCATTGTTGGCGGTAACCTCGCTGCTATCTCCAACCTTGGCAACTCCATAGGCTCCGTTCAAGGTCAGTTCGTACTCCCACGGAGGAGCATCGCGCGTTATTCCAATCTTCCCTCCAAACAGGGAGGATTCGGTGTTTCCATAAACCAACGTTCCGTTTATCGCCGCCGAAAGGTTTGCCGGTGCGGTCAGCAGAAAAATCATCATAATGCGGGTATTATATAACCGAAAATGGGCTCTTAACCATCTAAGGCCATCTTAAACGATTATCCTCCTTCGCCTCCTCAAACCCTTACCAGCCTTATAATTTTAACGTGAATCCGGAAAAAGACCTCTTAGACCAAATCCAGAACTCTGACTTAAGGCTCTTAGCCCAAGTATTGCTTCAAAAACTTGATAAAC
>JAADCS010000075.1 GCA_013154295.1 Thermotogae bacterium | reverse complement strand
AACTTTCAGGAGCTTGGATAGTAGGATGCCTTTGTGATTTAAAGCCCGATTATTCTCCCAACAACGAGTGGACTCACGGCTTTGCCTTTGTGGAGCTTTTTGAGAACGGGCACTTCTCGGTAAAGAACCACCTGATACAGGGGGAAGAGGTGTTCTGATGGGCGCCCTTGAGGAGCTAAAAAAGCTTCGCCAGGAGTCGCTCTTCATTCCGGCGTCGCGCCTTGCGCGCCTGCTTGGCGTCTATAGAGAGACTGTTCACCGATACGCTCGGCGGGGGATATTTCGGGCGTATCGGCTCTCCGGCACGCGCGGGCGCGGGCTTGTGCTCGTGGACATAGACTCGGTAATAAAAGCGCTTGAGGAAGGCGTCACATGTGTAACAGCCGACGGCGAGGAGGAGACTTAACCTAAGAGTGCCATGGCACTCTTGGAGGGTATAGACGAAGTTAGAAGATTTATAGAGGAGAAGAAAGTCAGGTACTTTAAGTCCGAGGAGTTTGTGTGTAAGTGCGGCTGTGGGCGCGTCCTGATAGACTCGCGCCTGATTCTGCTCTTGGACGCCCTTCGGGACTACCTCAAAAAGCCCGTTGTGATTACCTCCGCCTACCGCTGTCCTTCACACAACCGCACTGTGGGGGGTGTATCAAACAGCGAACACGTGCACGGACTTGCTGTGGATATAGCCTGCACGTCTTCCCGAGACCGCTACGACATTGTGAAGTTCGCCATGGGAAACGGCATAGAGCGCATCGGAATAGCGAAGAACTTCGTGCATCTGGGACTCGACGAAGAAAAACCCCACCCCGTGCTCTGGCATTACTACCACAGAAAATAGGAGGACCAAGGTGGGATACGTGCTCCATTTCCTCGTCGGGTGTTTCTTTGGAGCATTCGGGCTTTACGGAATTATAGCGGTATTTTTTCTGTTTCTTGGTATGGAGCTTACGCAGGCGATGTATAGGAGCTTTAGGGATGGCTACAGATGGGTGGACCTCTACAGGCGCCCCTGGGTAGTGGTGAAGTATCTGCCTGCCAGAAGGGGCGGGCTTTTTGATACCTTGCTTGACCTCGCGCTTCCGGTAGCGGGAGCACTCCTTGTGTGGAGGGCAATACAATGGGTATCCCAATAATTTCCGAGGTGCTTAATCTTGTAGACACCGCGGTGGACAAGATACTGCCGGACGCCACCGAAAAAGAGCGCCTGAAAGCACAGCTAAAGCTCTCGCTCCTTGAGCATGCCATGCAGGAGAAGAAGCTACTCTTTGCAGACCTGCAAAGTGCCCGGGAGCTATACAAAGAGGAGCTGAGGGAACAGGGAGTGTGGTCTGCGGTCAAAAGCTTGCGGGCGCTCGTAAGACCCTTTATTGCCCTGTCTTCCGTGGGCTTCTACATTTACGCCAAGCTAACAGGGCTACCGCTTGACCAGTGGGATTATGCTCTCCTTGGGGGAGTCTTTGGCTTTTACTTCGGAGTGAGAACGCTTGAGAAGGTCGCGGGGAAGGCAGGATGAACGAGACTTTTGTTATCGGAATAATCTTCACCCTTATAAACATCGTAATCGGCGCTATCGTGCGCTCGTGGTTCCAAGCCCAAACGAGACGAGTGTCCGAGCTTACTAAAGACATGCAGTCGCTACGCGAGACCTTGCCCCGTGAGTTTGTGCTGAAGGCAGACTACAACCGGGACATACAGGAGATACGGGCGGAGCTAAAAGAGATAAGGCGCGAAATCCACGACGGCTTCAGGCGTTTGGAAGAGCGCCTTTCTCAGAAGGCAGACAAGGCATGAAAACAAAAAGGGAGCTGGCGCTTTCTCTTCTCGCGGAGGGCTTATCCCAGAGGGAAGTGGCAGAGCGGGCGGGCGTCTCAGAGCGCACCCTCAGGCGCTGGCTAAAAGAAGAAAGCTTTAAGCGTGAACTGGAAGCCCGCATAAAGGAAAAGGTAAAGAACGAGCTCTTTAGGGCGGTGCTGTCTAAAAACGAGCTTAGCAAGAGGAAGCGCACCCTCGTTGAGCTTATAGACACCGCAATACAAGGGCTAGACCTCTCTAAGCCCTACGCGGTAGATGTTCTCGTGAAGTATCTAAAGACCCTGGACGACATGGAGAGGCGCAGAGTAGAAGCCCTGCTGGACATATACAAGAAACATGTGGATACAGAAAAGAAGGAAGAGGAGCTGGAAACCATCCGCATCGTTATAGAAGGTTTAAAGAGTGAGAAGTGAAGGAGATACGCCTGAAACTTCTTCCCTACCAGCGGAGGGTTTTCCAGTCTCAGAAGCCCATCATAGCCTTTGTAGGCGGGACAGGGACGGGAAAAACCTGGCTCGCGGCGCGGTGGATAGTGTTGAAGGCGCTAGAGCACGGCGGCGAGCACCTAGCAATCTCCCCATCGCTCAAGCTCATGCGCCGAACGCTCTGGAAGGAAATAAAGAAGGTCCTAAAAGAGTGGGGGATAGACTACGAGAAAAACGAGCAAGACATGATTATATCCCTGCCCTGCGGGCGCATATACGGCGTCCCCGCAGACAATCCTGAGCGTATGGAGGGAGTTCACGCCAAAAGCGCTGTTTTTGACGAAGCCGGTCAAGTAGACAAAAGAAGCGTTTTTGAGACCGCTTTTCGGCGCCTGCGCTACCACCGGGGGCAGCTCCTCATCACGACGACGCCTTACAGGTGGAACTGGCTCAAGGAGCTCTACGACAAGGCACTCGCGGGCGACCCTCAGATAGAGCTAGTCACCGCGCGCACCATAGAGAACCCATACTATCCCAAGGACGAAATAGAGCGCGCCCGCCGGGAGATGCCCGAGTGGCGCTTCCGGATGTTTTACGAGGGCGTATTTACGAAGCCCTTGGGGCTTATCTATCCCGATTACGAACTCGTAGAACCTTTTGAGATACCGGAGAGCTGGCTCCGCATCCGGGGGTTGGACTTTGGCTACAACCACCCGACAGCAGTCATATGGCTCGCCCGCTCTCCCGAGGGCGTGTGGTATGCCTACAGGGAGCTTAAAAAAAGCGAGCTAACACTTGACGACCTTTATAACATTCTCAAAGAAGAAAACATCCCCACCTATGCGGACCCCGAAATGAAACAGGGACTGGAGACGCTTCGCGCTCGGGGGCTGGATGTGCGCCCTGCCAAAAAAGACGTGCTGGCGGGCATATCTTTCGTTCAGGGGCTTTTCAAACAAAAGAAACTTAAGATTTTCTCAAGCCTTAATAAAACTATAGACGAGCTTTCCTCTTACAGCTGGAAGCTGGACGCCAACGACCAACCTCTTGATGAGCCGGTTAAGGAGAACGACGACTTGGTGGATGCCCTCAGATATGCCCTCTTTACCGCTGAAGGTTTTAGGGCGACAGCGCCCGCCTATAAGCCGATTAAAGTGGACTTCTTGTGAGTCTTTTTGATTTCCAAGTACCTGAGAACTGCAGCTTTGAACTCATGCCAGAGGTTTTTTTGGTTTCCTTAGTATCCAGCTTAATGAGTGAACTACCCCGCATCAAAGATACGGGGTTTTAGCCCCCAATTTTTCTATAAAATAACAAAGCCTAAAGAAATAAAAAGGTTTATAACAAAACCTGCGAACAGGAGCCAGCCCGATTGGTTTTCCTGTATTAAAATGCTAACCACGGAGGCTATGAATAAGCCCGCAGTTATTGATTTGCTTATGTCTATAAGTGTTTCAAGAACTCTTTTGACCTCCTTCCCCTTCAATTTCTAATCCCTTGTCTCTTGCTTCTCCTTCTTGAATTCCCTTTCAAGTATCTCCGTTAAAACGAGGGAAAGAGATTTCCTCTCTTTTTCCGCCTTCTCCTTGAGCCATTCATAGAGATGCTTAGGGATACGGACATTTAAACGCTCAGGAACAGTTCTTGGGCTTAAAATTTTTTGTCCTTTCTTTTTCATTGCTTTAACCTAAACTTTTTCTCAGCAATCTTTGACATATTCCAGAGAAGGTAAGAAATCAAAATAACTCCTATTAGAAGTCCTAAATATCCTATAATCTCATTCATTTTCATTACCCCCATCTTCCAAATTGTTCAAAAGTTCTTTTATGTCAAGGTTTAATTTCCAGAGGGCAAGCACGATAACAATTAACAACCAAAATCCCGCAACAAAAACAATAACTTTTCTCTCATCGTTCAATCCTGACAAAAACAGACTAACAAGTCCGCTCCCCACAGCTATCATAAGAATCCAAAGCAATTTAAAGTATTCAAGGGAAACCTTTAAACGTTCCTCTACGTGTTTAGTTCTCTTTTCTTCCTGCATAGTTACTTCCTACTTTCTTCTTCCCTTTTTTTCTGCTCCTCTATCCACAACTTCAGCGCTTCCTCAAGGGCTTGAGCTATCTTGAGACCTCGCTTGACCGCATAAGCTTTAAACTCACGCCAGAGGCCTTTATTTTCAAAATCCCTAATAGTTAGGTATTGCCCTTTCTTTCTTTTTTCTCCCTTTTCCTCCATAGCTTTTAATTTTAAGCCCTTTGTAAAACATTGCATAGTAATAAAGTATAGGTATGTGTTGTATTGACATGTGCAACATGTGAGATTATATTATTGCTTAGCAAAACCTAAAAAGGAGGTGAAAAAATGAGAGAGAACAAGGTAGGTCTTACAAAAGCACGCCTTGGCTTTAGATATTTTAACACAGCAAAAGACGAGCTTTCTTTCAAAAGACCTGACTATGCTTTTGTCATTCACATGCTCCAAAGAGCAGAGGAGCTTCTGACGGAAGCTCTGAATTACGAACTCCCTCAAAATGTGAGGAAATACGTTGAACAAACTCTAATGGAGATATCTCAAGTCTCAAGCGGGCTTTGTGTTTCCGCTTAATCTTTTTGGAGGACGAACCATGCAAAAAGTAGACTTTCTAAGACTTGAAGATTATAACTTCCCCCTTTCTTCAAGGTATTTTAGTATAAATTCCTCTATTTTTTGAGTAGGCTTCTTACCTTCCTCTTTGCACACCTGATTAAACATTTCCCACAACTTTCTATTAAATTGCATGGTAACTTTCCTATCCTTCTTTTTAGTTAGTTCTAAAATCAGCTCTGCCTTTCCCATTTTACTATCCTCAGGCCTCTAATTCTTAAAAATACACGTGAAATTTATACTTGACAACTATACTTAATATACGTATATTATACACGTGAAAATTTACGGGAGGCAATAACAATGCAAAAAGTAGTAGACTTTCTAAGACTTGAAGATTATTTGGTGCAGATAAGGAACTTACTTAATGTAGCGGATTCGGTGATTAGAGTAGGCTTGGAAGCAACCTTAAAAGAAGACCATAAGGACATCTTAGCCCAGGTAGCAAACCTTTATGTTTTGGCAGAGCTTATCAGGGAAAAAGCGGAAGAGCTTGAATGTCTTTGCCTTACCTATTTGGAAGCTCTTGAAAATCAAAAATCAAAGGAGGTGGTAAGATGAGGGAAATTAAAAAGCTTGAAAACCTCAGCGTTCAGGAAGTTCTCCAAAAGATTGACGAGCAAACCGCTAACGAAATGATGAAAGGCTTTTCTAAGAGGTATGGTTTTAAGGTGGTTGAAATTAGCGGAAAAGTGTTTACCACAGCGAAAGAGCTTATGAGAGTCTTTGGGTATTCGGATGAAAAAGCCGTGAGGAAACTTCTTAACGAGTATGATGTGGAAATGTTGACAATCAAGGACTTGGTAAGTTCGGAACTTCAAGTTCCGAAGTTGAAAGACTTACTAATTCAAAGGTTTGAGCTGTCCCCTCAAACTCCTGTATCCAAACTCAAACTCCTTGACTACAGAGCCTTTTTAGTAATAGCTCTAAACTCCAAAACCGAGAAAGCTAAAGAAGTCAAGGAATACGTTATCAATATGGAAAAGGAAGCTCGTCAGAGGATTGTTTTAGCTCAAAAAGGCATCACTCCCGAAACCTTAGAGCTTGCCCAAAACGACCCCATTTTAGCGATGGTAGAGACGATTAAACAGGTAAGGCTAAAACAACTTGAGCTTGAGCAAAGGCAAAAAGAGTTAGAGGAAAGGCAGGAAAGGGTAGAGGAAACGGTAAAAGCCTTAGCCTACGAGCGAATAACCAGCGATGAACTCCTAAAAATTCAGGGCTGGATAAATAAGGTAGCAAAGGTATGGCGGGAAGTCAAGGAGCTTGAAGGCAAACGCTACACCTACAGAGAAGCCCAGCAATACATCAAGGCAAGGCTATGCGAGATTTTCGGAGTTAAGGATTTGACGGATATCCCGAGGAGAAGGTTCAGCGAAGTGATTGCCAGGCTGAACAAAAACTACGTTGCTTATCGTAGAAGGTGGGAAAACCTTAAAGGTTTCCGCTCTCTTCTTTCTTAGCTTTCCCTTTTGTTTTCCACACCCATCTACTTCCTCTTTAAGAGATACAGCTCTTCGTAAAGCTCCCTAAGGTGCTCGGGCAGAAGCTCCGCGGGATACTCTCCTTTAGCTATCTTGTTTAGGTGCCACCACCACTTTTCTAAGGGTTGAGTAGGGTCGTCTTCTATCTTAAAGCCGTGCCAC
>JAADCS010000123.1 GCA_013154295.1 Thermotogae bacterium | reverse complement strand
ATAGTTCGCCGCTATGAACGACATTACCCCTATCGTCAATAACAGCCCCACAAACGGTATTACCGTCCATAGGGGTAGATTGAGAGCAGCGCCACCTGTAGCCGTTACAAAAACGTGTATAAACATCCGCCTATTGTAATGGAGATTGTGATTCTTAGCAACCGACCTACTTTAATTGCAAACGATTCGCTTCGCCAAATAGGTGTTTCGCTTCCACGACGACTAAGACGTTTCTGTCCACCTAAGGGGAATCTTCGTTTCATATAGATAAAAGATAATCACCTACGACGAGTTAAGGTTAAGTCAGCTAAAGGCGGGTAACACACTATATCATACACCAGTAAAATGCTATCTTGAAGATCGTTTTGGTGGCTGGAGCGAGACCCAATTTTGTGAAACTCTCACCTCTTTTTTACGCTTTAGTGGAGAGAGGTGTGAAGCCTGTGGTTATCCACACTGGTCAGCATTACGATTACGAACTCTCGCAAGCTTTCTTTGAAGACTTCAACCTTCCCAAACCAGACCATTACTTTGGTGTGGGATCCGACACCAACTTGAAGCAGATTTCTAAAATAATATCCATAGCCGAGAATACCTTGAGTTCCCTCAAGCCAGATGTGGTTGTGGTTTTCGGTGATGTAAATTCTACCTTGGCCCTCTCCATAGCTAGCAAACATCTCCATCTTAAATTGGCCCATGTTGAGGCTGGCTTACGTAGCGGGGATTGGAGTATGCCGGAAGAGATAAACCGCACAACCACCGATGTGCTCTCCGATTTGCTCTTCTCCCCTTCTTACGACGCCACCGAAAACCTGCTGGCCGAAGGTAAAAACCCAAAACATGTGTTTACCGTAGGTAACATTATGATAGATAGTCTTGTAAAGGTCAAACCTACGGCGGAGAAAGTAGCTTATTGGCAAAAATTAGGCCTTGAAAAGGGCAAGTATGTTCTGGTTACACTACACCGCCCGGTGAACGTAGATGATCCCAATAGGTTGCGAAGGATTCTCAGGGTTCTGGACGTTATACACACCAAGTTTCCCGTTGTTCTACCTCTCCATCCAAGAACCCGTAGGAACATGGAAAGATGGAATCTCACGACCGAAGTGAAACTTCTAAAACCCCTAAGATACACCCATTTTCTCTCTTTAATGTTAGGCAGTGGTCTAGTCATCACCGACTCCGGTGGCGTTCAAGAGGAGACCAGTTTTTTGGGAATACCTTGCGTAACCCTAAGACCCAACACCGAACGTCCCATAACCATAAAGTTGGGTACCAATACTTTGGTGAAGGATCCGGAGGATCTAATGGATATATTGGAAACCAAGTTCGGACGGTATAGAAACACACAGATCCCTCTATGGGATGGTAAGACGGCAAAACGTATAACAAAGGTTCTCCTTGAGGAGTTCTAAAGTGCCAGATTGATCCTTCGCATATCCAACGTTTTGTGGGGGAAGTCGGGTATTTGACCGTGAGCCGTAAGGATAAGGATTTTAAAGTTCCCTCTCTTTTGGAGAATACCGGCAAGCTTAAAACGTGATTCAACATCCAGAGGAGAAAAAGGTTCATCTAAAAGCAATATTTGAGCTTCGGATGCTAATGCTATAGCCACCGAAACCTTTGTTCGTTCCCCTTGAGAATAGGTCCTAACTGGCCTGGTGAGTATCTTAGTAGTACCCAAACGCTCACACGTATCCAAGAATCTATGGTAAGATAAACATCTCTTTCCGAAAGGGCAGAGAAACAGGGATGCGTTTTCAAAGGCGTTCAAATCCTCCACCAGACCGCTTCTGTGCCCTACGTACTCTATCTTATTCCTTAAGGAGGCATCTTTAAGAGGATTCCTACCCCAGATTCTAACCACACCTTCCGTAGGCCTAACCAGTCCAGCCAGAATTTTCAGCAAAGTGGTTTTCCCGGATCCGTTAGGACCTCGCAGAACGTGGATGCCCTCTTCTACAACCAACCTCTGTATCCTTAAAATCTCCCTCCTACCGAAGCGCTTGATCAGATCCTTCAACTCTATCATCGTCTGTCCTTAAGAGGACACACCGTCTTCATCAAAGTGAGACGCACCCTGTCCAAATTTTCACCCGTCTTAGCGGACACTGGTATGTAACCAAACGGGAGTTCAGGAAGCTCCTCTATCAAGTCCACCTTATTAAGAAGTACTATACGGGGTTTAGATAGAAGGGAAGGATCGTAAGCTTCCATCTCGCGCAGAAGGGTCTTCATCTGCTTTTTGGGATCAGCAGTGGCGTCCAAAACGAACATTAGAACCTTTACGCGAGCCAGATGTCTCAAAAACTCCAAACCCAGACCCTTCCCCTCGCTGGCACCTTCTATTATCCCCGGTACGTCCCCTATAACTATGCGGCAATGGGGCGTATAGAGAACCCCAAGGTTCGGAGTCAGGGTAGTAAAGGCCCAATCCCCAACCTTGGCCGACGTTCCACTTAGCGCGTTCAAAAGGGTGGTCTTTCCGGCGTTTGGAAAACCCACCAGCCCCACATCCGAGAGCAGCTTTAACTCGAGCCGAAGACGACGTCTTTCGCCCATCTCCCCTAAAGTTCTCTTAGAGGGGGAACGATTCGTAGGTGTAGCGAAGTGACGGTTACCGAAACCACCCCTTCCCCCTCTGGCTACCAACAGTTTCTCGCCATGCTCGGTTATTTCCCCTAAGGTTTCACCCGTCTCCTCATCTATCACCAGCGTACCCAAGGGAACCCGTATTTCCAAATCTCTACCTCTACGTCCGTTGAGATCACCACGAGCATCCTGCCCATTCTCGGCCTTGTAATGCCTCTTGTAACGTAAATCTATCAAGGAATAAAGCGATCGGTCTCCCACCAGGTAGACGTCTCCTCCCTTTCCCCCATCTCCTCCATCCGGTCCCCCCTTAGGTACGTACTTTTCCCTACGAAAATGCACCGCACCATCGCCTCCCTTCCCACCTTCAACGGTTATAACCAACCTGTCTATGAACCGATACCTACCCATAGAGCGCCTTCCTTATTTCCGAAAGTAGAGCCTCTATGACTTCTTTTTCCTCGCCGAATACGCGACACCCCGCCGAAAAGTAGTGACCACCTCCTCCAAATTTCTCCGCTATGGCGGCCACGTTCGGGCCCCCATCCTTACTCCTTAGTCCCACCTTCCAATAACCTTCAGGATCCCATTCCACTTTCATGGCTACGATCACGCCTCTTAGAGACAACGGATACTCAACAAAACCTTCGGAGTGCTCCCGACTCGCGCCAACCTCTTCAAAGAACTCTTTACGTACCACCATATAGGCCACGCGTCCATCTTCCACTACCCTCAATGTCTTAAGAGCCAGAGAAAGTAACCTGTACATTTCAATAGGTTTCTCCCGAAAGATCAGTTCAGCGACCTTTCTGGGGTTTACCCCCCGCTTAACCAAATACAGCGCATCTTCAAAAGCTCTCGTACCTTCACGATTCTTGAATCCTCCCGTGTCAGTGAGTAACCCTACGTAAAGCGGTAGGACCACATCTTCATGTAGAGCCTTTTCGTCCCAGAACTTGAGAAATCGCAAAAGAAGCGACGTGGCACTTGGAGCTTCCGGATCAAGGAGATCATGTTCGGAGTACCTATCACCAGTAATGTGATGGTCAAACCGCACCACAGGGCCGTCGGGATCAGGAAAGCCCGTTCTCTCCCATTCGCTGGCATCTACTAATATGTAAAGATCTGCTTCGGGCAGATCCGTTAAAATCTCGTTGACCCCAGGCAAGAAGGAAAATACACTCGGAACACCGTGCTTTAGAACCGGAAACGGTTCCTTACCCTTGCGCTTTAGAAAGTTGGCAAATCCCAAAACGCTACCTACGGCATCTCCATCGGGCCTTATATGGGATACGATAGCTATTCTCTTGAAATCCTTTATGAATTCAACGGTACCTTTCAAAACCGCCTATTATAAAGATGCAACCGGTAGTGATCTTTTGAAGTTCTGAAAGCCTTCTAAAAGTTAAGACATATTCTCGTTCCGGCAAGGGTATAATTCCTTCCCTACGAATGTTGGGGAGGTTGTACGTTATTTTGGATTCGGGCTACTTAAATGAAAGGGATTTCCCTATCGTCGCTCGAAAGGTTTTAAAGGGAGGAGCGGATATTCTCCAAATAAGAGCCAAGGGATGGTCGGAAGGAACCCTAAGAAAAGTATCCGACGAAGTTTACCGTATCACCAGAGATTACAATGTACCCCTGATCATAAATGACTTTCCTACGGTTGGAAGATTGTACGACGGCGTACATATAGGGGCCGAAGACCTCCCTTACGAAAAGACCCGTCAGATCGTTGGAGATGGAAAGATAGTGGGTGTTTCGGTATACGAATCTCTAAAATTGGCTTTGGCTATGGAGAGGGCAGGAGCCGATTATGTAGCCTTTTCATCTCCCTACCCCTCCCCTACCAAACCACAAAAGTCTCTGGCTTCTTTCAAACTCATAGAAAGAGCCTCCTACACGCTTAAGATACCCTTCTACGTCATCGGTGGTATAAACGAGGACCGTGCCAGAAAAGTCGTTTTAAAGGGAGCCTACGGAGTGGCTGTTATAGGTGCCGTGCTATCCGCCCCCGATCCCGAAGAGGCTACCAGGAGGCTTAAGGATGCGGTATATTCTTGCATTTAGCCTGTTGCTACTATCATGTTCCATACCTATCCTGCGGCGCCCTCCTCCCCCGTACGAAAGTGTAATCGTGGTTGTATCTTACGATGGTAAGGGCTTGGGAGCCGTACGACCGGATACGGTGGTGGGTAAGCTAAGAATCTCCATGTTGACTGACTACGGTGAGGAGGAGTTCTCCTTTAAAAGGAGCGTACATTTTGGAACCTTGGTCATGGGTAGTAACGCCTATGTTATGGATCCCGACGCTGTTGCCATCTTGGAGACCGAAATAGGAAAGCCGCTCAAGGAAGCCAAATTGAGGGTTCATCACGTGATAAAGAAACTTAAGATGCCCCCAAAGGTTTCAATGTTGGAACCTTCAAAGGATCTGCCGGATTGGGACGCACTTCGGGTTACTTGGAGAGGGAGCTCAAGTAGATATGTGGTCAGACTCTATGCGTTTACGATGATGTATCAAAAGGATGAGATGGTTTTGGTAGATAGCACAGCTTACATTTTTGATTTGGGTTCCTTCTATGGGGACGGGTTTTTGAGTGTGATGGTATGTCCGGTTGAGGGAGATCCTCCCACTTCCAAACGGCGGATAAAGGTCTTTGCTGTCGGTAAATGTGCATCGCATACCCTTATCGTAGGGAACGCCGAGGTGTGGGGCGATGAGAGACCTACCCCACCGTGGAATGAGGATGATATTCTCTGGTACCTTTTGACACTTTAGTGCGAAGCCATTATCCATCGTAGAATTACGGGAGATGATCTTTTGGTTAGGCGGTCTTGCCCTTTTAACTTTAGGCGTAATTTTGGCTTTTAAGGACCTTTGGTCCCCTTTGATACTCCTGGGGATCTCGGTTATGGCGTTCTATAGGGCCGGAGAGAAGTTTTGGGGATCGGTAGCGCTTTTCCTAGCCTTCTTAGTGGCGATGCGTATGGCTTCAAACGTTCTCTGGCCGGTGGGTTTGGCTCTCATAATAGCCTTCATCTTTTTGCCAGTGGTGCGTCGTCTGGAGCGCTGGCATATTCCTCGGAGTGTAAGTGCCTTGGTCATCATTTTAGGCATGTTTTCAGGAAGTATCCTTATCGGAGGACTCATATCCTACCAAGTCTATTTACAACTCAAAGATATTTTAGAAAAAGTGCAGGATATCCTAATCTTTAACCAAAAATTGGACACTTTATTGTCAAGTTATGGAATTTCACCCCAAATTACGGAGGCAATGATGGAACTAAGGAAATACCTCACCGATGCCCTTCCGGGCATGCAGGAGATAATAGGTAACGTTTCTTCGCTCCTCTCAACCTCCCTGGAGATGCTGTTCTCCATTCTGGTAGGATTGGTCATAGGTTTCTATGTGCTTAAGGATACTGAGACTTTGGCCAATGAGATAAATGCCCTTATACCGGATGAGTTTAGAGGCATACTTTCGGAGATGTATCAACTTCTGGCCCAATATTTCAGGGGGCAGGTTACGGTGGCTTTTATAGTTGGCGTTTTCGTGGGCTTATCGTTGCAAATTTTGGGCATAAAGTACGGTTTCCTCATAGGATTTTTTGCCGGCGTCTTTAATCTGGTGCCGAACATCGGTTTTGCCCTAACCGTAGTGGTTGGTTCGCTGATCATTCTCGTATCCGAAAGTAACCTTCTCATTTCGTTTGTCAAATTCGCTGTGGTCATGGGTCTTGATCAACTCCTTGAAACTCTGGTTTTAACACCGAGGATTTTGGGCAAAAGCGTGGGGTTACATCCAGTTCTGGTTATGCTCTCTCTCATAGTGGGAGCTACTCTTTTTGGAGCCTTGGGGGTGATCCTGGCGGTCCCGGCCGCCGCATTTTTAAGATCCCTATGGATAAACCGTGTACGGCAACGTCTATGATGTGGCTAGAGGATGCGACTGTAAAATTTTAAGGTGTCTTCGGTTCAGAATCTGATAGACCATATGCGCATAAATGAGGCAGTCGAGGAGGCTAAAAGGCGTTTAAGCGAAGATTTTAACGAGGAAAATTTCTTGCGACTCCTCTCGTCCCTTTTAATCATGGGAGATATGCGCACGTTGAAGCGCTACATTAATCTATGGAAGGAGCTCAAGGGGAAATTTACGGATAGGTTTACGAGTTATCTGGCACTGTACTATTACCACACGTTGAACATCAAGAAACTACGGGAACTCTTTCCAAAACTCCATCCTGTGAGTAAGAGCTTAGTTTCTCTGAACGTTTGGGCCAACGTGCGCGATGCCATAAAGTATGCCCACGATATAGAGGATGAGTTTGCGCGCGATAGGATCTTTTACCAAATAGCTACACTCATGGGTAAGCCCTATCCGGAACCAAGACCTAGGAGCGAATACGAAGAGGTCATCGTAAGCTGGACCAGGGTCCAAAGGTTACTTTACACCGGACGTATAGACCGAGCCTTGGAGGAACTGGTGAAGGTGGTGGAGGATGCAGTAGAGAGAGGTACCATGCAGGTGGTTTTGAGCTTCAAGCTAAACGAAGCTCTGATCAAAGGGCGAATTTCGGATGTTAAGATAATACGTATGGCACTTTCGAATCTGGGTTTGAGAAGATTGCAAAAGATAGCTGAAACCTACGAGCGTTTTTTAGGTAACAGAAGTCTGAAGTTTGAGGACGAGGAGATAAGTTACTTGAACTGGTTGAACCGAATCTCCAACTACTACGACAATGCTGTCAATCGTAGATTCAACTCCCTGAATGAGAATCTATTCGGACTCGAGGCCTTTTGGTGGTACATGGCCAATATCAAGTTTGGCAGAGTATATCTGTCCTTCTCCGGACGTCTCCGTCTCATGAAAGGGGTTAAAGAGATAAAACTACCCCGCCGCAAAGCCCTGATGGTTCTGGCTTACTACAAAATAGCCGGTGAGAACTTTCTCAAGGAGAACGCTCATCTCCTCTTTCCGGAGAGTTCGGCACCGAAACGTAGAGTCGTTGAGTACATGCGCTACATCAAAGAATATCTTCAGGTACCAACCGATCTGGCAATCGCATTGAGATCCAAAACCTTTCTTGAGGAAGAAAGAGAGAGCTGGTCCCTCCCTCTTAAAAGACGATTCTTAAAGGAACTATGATACTCCCGCGGCTGGTATAGTACGATATTAAAAGACCAAACGTTCTCCCCCCTTTAGAGATTCCACCCCTAAAACCACCACCGTATCTCCGGCTTTCAAATCACCTATAACCCCCACATTCCCACGGTCATCCTTGAACTTTACCTCCACTGACTTAGCTTCAGCTTTACCACCCACCACCTTAAAAACGGTATCCCCCCTTAGAGCGGATGAGGGAATTATCTTCAACGTGTCGGAGATTCTCCATATGGCATAACACACACCCATATCACCCACCTCCACGTTTGGCACCGAAGCCTCGGCCGGTACACCTCCTAGCTGCGGTACGGCGACCCGCGCAACGCGCGTTATCCTTCCCCTCTTACCCTCGAAGATAACCGGATAACCGACCTTCACCCTGCTCCTATACCTAAGAGGTAAAATTAGCTTGACCACCTTTCGGCCTCCCCGCTCTATGATGAACAGGGGCATACCCTCTTTCACAGGTTGCCCCTCCTCTATCAACCTCAAGGCTACACGGCCTGAAACCGGAGAGATGATAGGTGCTCTATTGTAAGCTGGTCCTCTGTAAATTATCGCCAAAGTATCACCTTTGCTTACCCGCTCCCCTTCCATTCCATAGATACGTTCAACTGTGCCAAGCACATCCGAAACGATCACCACCTGACCTTTCTCCTCAACTCTACACCAAACAGGTATTGCCCTATAAAGGACTCCCTCCCTAACAGTATCAACACGTACAAAGACCCTGTAATCTATTGCGGAATTCGTAGAGCTTCCCGAACAGGCGAGAGAAAAGATTAAGGCTGCGATTGTGATTCGTACTTTGAGGGACATTTGGTCAAAAGAGTGGTGGCCCGGAGGCTGTTACCGTCGTATTTACCCTCCACCACCACAGGCATACCAACGCCGAAGGCGTCAGGAATGGCTCCTTCGTAGGAAACCTTTACCCTCTTCCCATTTTCCTCAATAACGAAGACCAAGGATCGTCCGTTGCGGGAGGATTCTACAACCGTACCAGAGACCTTCACTCTTTTGCCCTCGTACTTAACACTCTGAAGGGCCAACTCGTCGGCCGTTAGATAGTAGACGTAGTTCCGGGAGGCAGCAAAGAGGATATAGCCCACCACCAGAACCAACGATAATAGGAAAAATGCTACCTTCCGCATGTGAAGGCATTCTAAAGGAGAAACACGTTACCCGCCGGCATCTTCACTCTCGGCCAATCCTTCCACTTTACGCAGATTGTCCGTTTTTCCCACCACCAGGAGGATGTCGCCTTCGCGGAGGGGGATGTCGGGGTTCGGTGGTAGCATGACTTCGTTACCTCGTAGTATGGCTATCACGTACACACCGTAACGTCGCGAGAGATCAAGTTCCCTAAGACTTCTGCCTATAAACGGAGACCCCTCCTTTAGGAGAATCTCCTCAACCCGCATCTGATATACATCCAAAAACTCGCTAACCACGGGCTGAACCAAAGCCCTACCTATGCGCACTCCCGCCCACTCAAAGGGAAGTATAACTCTGTCGGCCCCGGCCTTTTCTATTAGCTTTCCTCCCTTTTCGGTGAAAGCCGAGGCCACCACGAACAGTTTGGGATTTAAACTCTTAGCGTTGAGAACCACATACAGGTTGGCGTGATCTGAATCCAAAAGAGCCGCCAGTCCTCTCGCCTTCTCAATTCCAGCCTTCTTCAGGGTGTCCTCCTCTGTTGCATCACCCTCCACAGCCATGTAGCCCATATCCAAGGCCGCCTGGACCCTCCCTTTATCCGTATCTACCACCACGAAATCCTTGTCGCTCCGCTTCAGATATTCGGCGGCCTTTCTTCCCATCCTTCCAAAACCGCAGACGATGTAATGATCCTTTAAGGTTTTCATCTTTTTCCTTCTCAACCTAAGAATCTGGGTAAATTCCCGTTCAACTATGACGCTGAAAACCCTCGTTATCAGAACGCTTATACTTCCCCATCCAACGAGGATGAGGAGCATGGTCCAGATCCTTCCCGCATCGGATAGTGGTTTAACCTCCCCAAAACCCACGGTGGATATAGTTATGACAGTCATATAGAGGGCATCCAAAAAACGCATACCCTCTATATACATGTAACCGAAGGTTCCCAAAACCACCACGACCCCTATCACCACCAGGGGTAGTAGGATCCGTCCCACTACTTTACGTTCAAAAGAGGTGTAAGTTTTTGATCATAAGGCGCTACGATTATGGTGTTGTTCTTGCTCTCGGCGAAGTTTTTGAGGACTTCAAGATACTTCCAGGTCAGATACTGATTGGTGAGCTGTCTGGCTATTATCCTCTGGGCCTGTGCTATACCTTCTGCTTCTATCTTCTTTCTCTCGGCCTCCAACTTTTCCTTTTCCAAAACGTACTTCATCCGCTCAGCCTCCTGTTGTGCTATCTGCTTTTTCTCGATGGCTGCCAAAAACCTGTCAGGGAACTTTATCTTCCGTATATACACGTCTTTTACCTCTATTCTTCCCTCCCTACTCAAAGCTTCCATCAAGGTTTTCTTTAAAAGCTTTGAAAAATTTTCCCGCATGCTATAAATCTCACTGGTTTTGTACTTAGCAACAGCATCCCTTATTTCAGATCTGACTGTAGGGATAACCAGTTTGCGCTCAACGGTGTAGGGCAGGGGTCTTCCATAATCAATCATCAGTTCAGCCACCTTATCGGGAGCCAAGGCGTATCTCACAGTCGCCTCTATCAACACTGGCAAACCGTCTCGCGAGAGGGCATCTATCGGGTCAAGCCCCTCCTCGTTAGCCTTCTCCGAAACGAAATCCAGGGTCAGATCATATACTGGAACGATGTAGATGGTCTGAAAACCGGGGATGAAAAAGTGTATACCCGGTTGCAATTCGTTGGGGTCTATAACGCCCAAGGTGCTCTTCACCCCCACCTCACCTGAGGAAACCTGTGCACAGGATCCAAACAGAAGGGAGGGAACGATCACCACCACTGCAAACCTTCTATCCATAGGAAGGTATTATAGTCTTGCATGGAAAGGTAACCGGGCTTAAAATAACCCCTTATGCTTCCAATTCTCATAGCGCAACAGGTAGATGTGCAGGCCCTTACCGAGGGTAGGGAGCCGGTGATAGGGGTCAAGGAAGCCCCCATAGTGATAGTGATGTTTACCGACCCCGACTGCCCCTACTGTCGCATGACCCACAAAAACGTCTTCGCCTTCGCTGAAAGCAGACCCGACGTAGCCCTTTACTTACGTTTCTTCCCCCTACGTACCATCCATCCTCACGCCCAGGAGAAGGCCGAGGTTCTGGCCTGTACCCCCAAAAAGTACATACCCACTGTGATGGGTATAATGGAGGAACATTCCGCCCGCGAACCCTTTGACTGGACATGGATAGCCCGTCTGGACAAAAAAACCATCAAGAAGATAAAAAACTGCGTTGAATCGGGTAAGGGGAAGAAGATAGTTGAGGAGGATTTCCGGTTGGGTTTCAAGATGGGTGTTCAGGGAACGCCAACCTTTTTCATAAATGGTCAGAAATACGTAGGAGCCATGCGCTCACCCCAAGAGGTTGAACGGGTCGTAAATCACTTCACCGGCCAATAAAATAGGGGGGCAAAGCCCCCCTATTATACGAAGTTCTCCTGAATAAGGTGTTTTATTTTCTCTTTCCAGAGGTCGGAGAATATATCGTCCTTTGCGGGTACGGCATCCTCACCTTTTAATATGAGCTCCTCGTAGGTGGGAAGTCCCTCCTCCTTATACACTATACCCAACGGGAGCTTATCCCTCTCCCAGGTTTGGGAGATGGCGTTTAAGGCTTCCATGCGGGTGGGCAAGGGCCCTTGGGTGTCTATGTACTCAACCCTCTCCTTGAACCAATCGTAAGTGTTGAACCGGTTGAAGGTTACGCAAGGGGAATATATATCCACGAAGGCGAAACCTTTGAACTTTATAGCCTCCGTTAGGATTTCGGTTAAACGCTTGGGGTCACCTGCAAAGCCACGGGCCACGAAGGGAGCTCCCATGGATAGGGCTATGTAAAGGGGCTCTATATTTCCCTCAACGGATCCGAAGGGGGATGTACCGCTCTTGAAACCTTTAAGAGATGTGGGAGACGTCTGGCCCTTGGTTAGAGCGTAGATCATGTTGTTCATAACGATGTAGGTGATGTTAGGGTTGCGTCGCATAACGTGTAGGAAGTGATTGCCCCCTATGGCGTAACCGTCTCCATCTCCACCTGCCCCTATGACCGTCAGCTTGGGGTTGGCTATTTTAACAGCCGTGGCTGTGGGAAGAACGCGACCGTGGATGCCATGGTAGCCGTAGGATTTGACGTAATCGCTGATCTTACCACTGCAGCCTATACCCGACACGACCACCACCTCGTGAGGTGGTATCTGAAGGTTGACCAGGGCTTTCTTTAGAGCGAGCAACACGGCATAATCACCGCATCCCGGACACCACGTAGGTTTATGGGAGTCGTAATCTTTCAAAGTGATCTTAACTTCAACCATCCTTAACCTCCTTTAGGGAGGGATTATATCCGTGAAACGCACTAGGTGCGGCTTAAAAGGTGAGAACCTCAAGGTCGTATGGCATATTTGAAACCCTCACCCCTAACCATAAGAGAAAAGACTTCTCCTATCCTCTCCAAAGGAAACTCTCCCGACACCAAAAAGGCAAGCTTTTCCCAGTGATCCTTTAAAATATGCAGAGCTCTACGTACACTGTGGGGTGTATGATGGAAGGAGGGTACAAGAGTTAGCTCCTCATAGTGGATACGGTGAGCGTCAAAGGGGATAAAGGTTCCAGAAGAGAGACCTCCAAACAACAGTACCTTCCCGCCTCTATCGGAGTAGTTTAAAAGGTTTTCCCACACTTCCTTCCTACCCGTACTCTCTACGACCACATCGTAGCGACCCACGTGATCGTCGTAGGTTAAAGCTTCGTCAGGTTGTAGGTTCTCAGCTATTAGGGAAAGTTTCTTGGGATTTCTCCCCAAAACGGCCACTCTGTGCCCCTGGAGTTTGAGGAGGAGAACGAAAAAAGAGGCTATTGAACCCGTACCTATAACCACGACGTTTTCGTATCCCTTGAGATTCAAACGATCCACGCCGTGCATAACACAGGCGAGGGGTTCCAGCATCGGAGCATACTTCGGCGGAAGGGTGGGAGGTAAACGGTACAGATTGGTACGTACCACCGCGGCGGGTAAGAGCAGAAACTCGGCGTAGGCACCCAAGACCATGTTATCGGCCAAATTAAGACACAGATTATAGCGGCCCACCCTGCACATTTTACATTCAAAACACGGTCCGGTATTCGCCCCCACTACCCTCTGCCCTACCCTAAACCCTTCCACACCCTCACCCAGAGCTACGATGATACCTGTATACTCATGCCCAAACGGTCCGTTACCTATTATGGGATGTCCCCTAAGGAGAGCCTTTAGATCCGTACCATCAGTCAAGGCATACTCAACCTTTAAGAGGACTTCACCTGGTCCTGGTCGGGGTTTGGGAACTTCCTTTAATACCACACGTCCGTTTTCAACGAAGGCAGCCCTCACGTTTCTATTTTACGGGGGCATTTTGACTTTTCTATAAAAGGCTACCGCTGTATCTCCTCCCTTCACCAACTTAAAGAGCCGCATGGAAGAAGTTTCTGGGGGTCTCTCACGAGCTGACATCTCCAGTACGAGAACACCTCCATCCTCTAAGAACTTCTCTACCCCTTTCAGAAGATTCAATTTCCGGTCCCACGTATAGGGAGGATCCGCCAGGATGAGATCGTACACGCCAGATGCCGTACGAAGGTAAAGTAAAACGTCCGCCTTCACAACCTTGGTGTTTTCCATAAGGTTTAACCTACGCAGGTTCTCCCGGATGATACGAACGCTCGCGCCACTGCTATCGACGAAAACACAGCTTTCGGCTCCTCTGGAGAGTGCTTCTATGCCCAACGCTCCACTTCCACTGAAAAGATCGAGAACTTTATAGCCGGAGATGTTACCTAAGATGTCGTATATACGTTTGCGTGTGAAAGAACTGGTAGGACGGATCCTTTTTGGAGTCTTCAACTTGATCCCTTTGAACTTTCCACCCGACACCTGGAGACCGGTTTTTTTCATTTTCTTAAGATTACTTCGTTCCCCTCACCGAGGACCAAAACTTTGGGCTTGAAGCTCTGGGCTTCCTCCACATCCATCCACGCAAAGGCCATAACTATGAGCCTATCTCCCACTTCCGCCAGACGTGCTGTCCCTCCGTTTACCTTGACCTCCCCCTTACCACCCGGAATAGCATAGGTCTCAAAACGCCCACCTGTTTCAACATTTATCACCAAAACGCTTTCGTAGGGAAGGATACCCACCTCTTTGAGAAGATCACCATCTATAACGATTGACCCCTCATAGTTGAGGTCCTTAGAGGTTACGCGCACCCAATGGAGTTTTCCCTTTAGAACCTTAAAGCGCATGAGGAACCTCCTCCTGTAGGATGTACATGAGCTCATCTAAGAAAATCCGGCGTATAGCTACACCCAAAACACCCGAAGTCATAGCTATGAATTCCAAGTTTATACCGGCATTGGCTAGAACCTCCAGTATGGCCTTAAGATCCAACACGTCCAAAAACTCAACGAAGGCCAAACCAGGATCTACAACTACCTCTTTGGCTCCCACCTTCTCGGCTATCTCCTCCCGCCTCCTCCTGATTGAAACTCCCTCGCTCTCGTATGTTATAACCGAAAAGTCAGCCCTTCCTCCGACTGAGCTATCAAAACTCGCTGCCAAAACGGTAAATCCTTCCTCCTTCATTATACTTATAATCTCAGCTGCCATACCCGGCCTATCTCTGATGCCCCTGAAGGTCACCTTCGCCACCTTCTCCCTATAGTGCGCACTCAAGAGATTCTATTTTATGGCTGAACTCCAACCTAAAAGATTCTAAACTCCACCATCCTATCAGAGGCCGAAGTGCCGCTGGCTCTACTGTCACCGTAGGATATTGCCGCCAACTTTTGGGGAGGAAGGCCACGGCTGATCAGGTACCTAACTATGGTCGTAGCCCTTCCAGCTGCCAGTTCCCAGTTGGTGGGATACCTATCGCGGTTACTCTTTACAGGGGATCTGTCTGTGTATACGGCCACCTCCAAGAGATTGAATCCACTTCTTTTCAGGTCCGAGGCTAACGTGTTGAGTTTACGCTTACCCTGAGGGGAAAGTTCCGTGCTCCCAGGCATGAAAAGGCTATCGGAGGGTATACGTACGATGGTACGGTCCTCCTTTATTTCCGTCCTCTCCACCCGACCCGTGGGAAGCTGTTTTATGAGTCGGGTATTCTCCTCGTATAGATCTGCAACGACCTTCTGTAAGGGTACGACCTTGCCGTAGTAGAGATAGAGGATACCACCTCCCAATGCTATAACGGCAAGGCCTAAAACTGCTCTCATGACGGATATTTTAATCCTGAAATCCTCTGGGGAGGAAGGGGGGAGGGGAGTTTGAAAACATCCGATAGAGGTTGCTTCTCACCTCCAAAAACCTGAAGAACTGCAGAGAAAGACCATAATTTTTCAAAAGGGAATCTATCTCTATGCGCAAGGCTCTCAAAGTATGGGCGTTCCCCCTTTCAGCGTACATGAGACGATAACCCTTGCGTCTATAGGTTACGTACGTAGCTATCAACTTTTCTATCCTCTTCAGAGCTTTTTGAGGTACGCCATAGATAGGAGCCAACCGTTTTAGATAGTGCGGCACGAAAGAGTAATCTTCATCGTAATGGTAAAGCCACCCTTTGTAATCGGCTCCCCAAACGCCCAGTTCCTCAAGCAGATATAGTCGGCGAGGAGAAAGGACTCCGAAGAGGAAGAGCCAGCGGGGATTAAAATGTCGCTTTATCTCGCTCACAATGAGACGTATGTCCTTCTTCAAACCCAGGAAGTTGCTGGTACCACTCCTCTTTAGAAGTCCTCCTATACCTATATATCGGTAACCCATATTCAAGAGGGCCTCATAACCCCTAAGGTAATCATCCAAGTCGTTTCCCTGAACCACGCCTACCAGATGGAAAGAATAGTTTCCCCGCCGGTAAATCCTTATGGCCCTTTGAGCGCTTTTAAGGGTGGCCTCCGGATCATGGAGGTAATCCATTATGGCACCGTATTGGGCATCCATCTCCTCATACCTTTTGAAGAGTTCCCTATAGGATCCCCTGCCGCTTTCAAATATGCCACTATCCACGAACTTTATAATTCTTCCCTTTAAATCTTCGTCGGTCATCTCGATCTTGAGATGGTTAGCGTATTTTAGAGGAGTTTCGTGGGGAAACCGAGCAAACTTGTAACGGAAACGACGTGTCACGTAGGCGTGGGTCATCAGGCCAAAGATCTTATCCGGTAGGGCTACGAAAAGACCCTTCAGTATCTCCAACGAAACGGGCCTATCGGCCACAAAGAAAGGTATCATTCTTCGTTTAGGATCCGCAGTACCACCTCTTTGACTTTGCGTATATCACCCATGTGCGCGTATCCTACGCTAAAAAGAGGAATATGGGCGATTTCACAGGCTCTCTCTATACAGCGTAGGTAATCTTTCCGGGCGCCTCCCCGATAAAAAACGACAGCTTCCACTCCCAGGCTTGAGAGTTTCCTCACTATCCGGTCGAGCAATCTTTCACATCTCTCTCCATCCATCACGGTGTTGTAGGGTTCTATCACCTCTCCATCTCGGACCAGGCCATACTTGGCGCTAAGTATTGCAAAGGGAACGTTCAGCTCATCGGCCAACCTCTTGAGATAGCGAATCCTCGGCGCTTTATATAGCCTCCAAGCTTCCGTAGGTTGATTTTCCTTACTCCTTCCACAAGCCGTGACTATCAACACTTTCTTCAAAACTATGTATTATAACCGCGAGGATTATACCCCATGCTCCAATTTTCGCTTTAAAAATTCACTTAAAATATCGTAAAGTTCCAAAATATCCTCCACATTTTTTAAGGCTTTCCGATGTAGGTTGAGGGTACCTTCATCCCGCCTTCGCAAGGGGCCTGTAAGACCTTCCAACCCCTCACGTAGGAAATTTTCAAATGACACCCTAACGAGTACGGCGTAATCCCTCCTCGTAAGGCCCAGGTCGGCGAACAACTCCTCGCCGGCCACAAGAGGAGCATATATAAGATTGGATACGAACACTGCTGCCGCATGGTAGAGGGCCTTTTTCTCGGCCGGTATGGGTACGATCCTTATGGGAAGGTCCGTAAAGAGGTCCCTTAGAAGCCTCAACCCTTCAGGAGTACCCTCCATGGTCGCGGTTATACCTTCCCAAAGTTGAGAATCGAAGGAGCTGAAGGCCTGAAGAGGATGAAAGGAGAACCTCTCTCTGTAGGGTTTGAGAATGTCGGAGGTCAAGGCTCCAGAGAGATGACCTACAGCCCTATACCGATAACCCTCGGCATACAGCCTACGGGCTACCTCACCTATGTGATCGTCTTTCACGGCGATGAACAGGAGATCTGCATCTTTCAGGACACCTTCACCCCTCCTATAGGCCCATAGAGAAACCTCCTTCCCCCACCGACTCAAAAACCCCCTTAGAGATCTTCCTACCCTACCGGCACCTACTATCTGGACCCTCACTTCAGTTGGACCTTATCCGGATCCACACCTTCCACGAGGCGCATGTACTCCTTCCACATGCATCTGTCTTGAACTACCACCAGACCCTTCTCAACCAATGGTGCTACGGCCTCATCGTTCCTTATACCCTCCTGCAGCCAAAACACTTTAACGTCTCCTCTCTCATCTAACCTCCTTAGGACGTCTTCCACCACCTGTGGTACAGCATGGGGGGGGCGAAAAACATCCACCCAATCTACAGGATCGGGTATGGAAAAGACGTTCGGATAGGATTTGCGTCCCAAGATACGATCTATGGTGGGATTTACGGGGATAACGTTGTAACGCTTACCTATGAAGAACCGAGGTACCTTGTGGGCTGGTTTCTCACGGTTCTTGGAGAATCCAACCACAGCTATATTCCTGTACTTTTCGAATAGCTCCTTGATAACCTCATCGGGAGGATTTTCAAACCTTATAGCCATAGGGTGAAATTCTACGGCTGTCTCCGTGCTGAACCATTCCCCTCGGCGGGCCTATAATAGACGACTATGCGGATAGCCTCCATAAAGGCTTTGGAAATTTTGGACTCAAGAGGAAATCCAACGCTGATGGTGAAGTGCCGCTTGGAGGATGGCAGTGTAGGTGTGGCGAGGGTACCCTCCGGTGCTTCAACGGGTAAGAACGAGGCGGTGGAGCTAAGGGATGGTGATAGGAGATACTTCGGCAAGGGCGTTCTCAACGCCGTTAGGAACGTAGAGGATGAGATAGCCAAAGTTCTGGTGGGGAAGGACGCTTACGATCAAATAGGTATAGACAAACTCCTCATCAACCTTGACGGTACTTCCTACAAATCCCGTTTGGGAGCCAATGCCCTTTTGGGTGTATCCTTGGCTGTGGCCCACGCCGCCGCTAACTCCTTGGGCCTGCCCCTTTACCGTTACATAGGTGGTACCAACGCCAAGACTTTACCCGTACCTCTCATGAACTTTATAAACGGTGGAAAGCATGCCGATAACAATCTTGACATACAGGAGTTTATGGTAACTCCCAAAGGTATAAAACGTTTCAAAGATCGCATACAGGCAGGTAGCGAGATCTATCACACCCTTAAGGGAATTCTAAAAAGTAGAGGTTTAAGCACCGGTCTTGGTGACGAAGGAGGATTCGCTCCCAACTTGAGATCCCACAGGGAGGCCTTAGATCTTCTGGTTGAGGCGGCGGAGAAGGCCCATTATAGGATGGGTCACGAGGTCTTTTTGAGTTTGGATGTGGCGGCTTCCGAGTTGTACGATCCCCAAAGTGAAACCTACCGCTTCGAAGGGGAAGAGTTGGGACGCGAGGAGCTTTTGCGGATCTACGAGGAGTACATTAACACGTACCCAATACTCTCGCTCGAGGATCCCTTTAGCGAAGACGACCCCGAGGGTTGGAGGCTCATAACCTCCGAGTTTGGCCACCGTGTGATGGTCGTGGGTGACGATCTATATACCACCAATCCTAAACTTATAGCCAAGGGTATAGAGGGAAACTACTCGAATGCCGTACTCATAAAACTCAACCAGATAGGCACGCTCACAGAGACCCTTGAGGCTGTTGATATAACCCACAAGGCTGGATGGAAAACCGTAATATCCCACCGTTCTGGAGAGACAGAGGATACCACCATAGCCGACCTTTCGGTGGCTACCAACAGCGGTTGGATAAAGACCGGAGCCGTAGCGAGGGGTGAAAGGACGGCCAAGTATAACAGGCTCCTTGAGATTGAGGACGAGCTGGGACTATGATGTTGCTTCTACTTACTATGGGTAAGAGTAACCCGGTCGCCTGGGAGAAGGTGGCCGAAGGACCCATGTCCGGCGTGAACGAGGCTAAGGCCGTGTGGTACGATAGCACCTACTCCAATCTTCTCAAGGCTGACGGTAAGGAACCCATACTGTTGATATTCTTGGGAAGGAGATCCACCGGTGGATACTCCGTGGAGGTAGAGGAGATCAAGACCGATGGCAAAAAACTGGTGGTAGTGGCCAAAGAGATCTGTCCCAAACCCGGAAGCATGGTGATCCAGGTTATAACCACACCCTTCGTAGCCGTACGTGTAGAGATTCCCCAACGCCTACCTGTGGAGCTAAAGCTTAAAAAGTGCAAGCGCTAACTGCCGTATAATACGGAGAACGGATGGCCTATAGAAAACTGCTTTCTATGGAGTTAGCAGCTGATCTTTTAGATGTTCTTTCGGAGGTTCGCAAAGTTTTGGACAAGATTGTGAGGAAATTTACCGATGATGAGGAGACCGTATCCGATATGGTCACCATATTTGACGAGGCTATATCTAACGCCATGAAGCACGCTTACGGAGGTAGAGCTGGTGAGGTAAAGGTGGTTCTGTATGTAAACGAGAAGAAGAGATCCTTCCTCATGCGAATATACGATCGTGGCAAGATACCCGAAGGCATGCTCCAGGATATGCGCGACTATCGGGTAGATGTCCTAAGTTGGTTGGAGAAGGGTAAGGTCGGAGGGTTAGGGTTACATCTAATAGCCCGTTTGTCCGACGGTGTATTCTGGAAGGAGATTAAGAACGGTAAGTACCTCCAGGTAGAGAAAAGGTTTTAGACCATGCGGGTGAGATTTGGATTATCATTCAAATTTTTCTTACTTTTTGGAGCGGTTTTAATATTGGTTGTAGGAATTTCAACGTTTTTTGTAAGCCGCATAGTAACAAGCACTATAAAGGAGCAAATTGAATGGAGGGGTATATCCCTGGCCAAATTTTTGGCCTCGCAGGCGGCAGAGGCCCTTCCCCAGGAGGATGATCTAACGCTGGTGAGCGTAACCACAGGACTTAAAAGATCCAATCCTGGCGTGCTCAAGGCTGTGGTAGTTGATAACAGAGGAATTTTGGTGTCACATAGTGACAGTATTCGTCTCAAGGACAAACCCTATTCCATAAGGAATATACGGGTATACCGTACCATAAAGGATAAGTTAGGAAATAGGAAGATAACCATAAAGCTCTTTGAGTCGGGAAAGGCTATAGGGGTCGAACTGCCCATGATAGACCGCATCCGTGGTGATCGTATAGGTCGCGTGTACGTCTTTCTGTCTCGCGAGGTTATAGACGAGGCGGCTCGCAGAAGCTCCTCCGTCCTCCTGATCGTGGGTCTTCTGGCCGTGGTGGGAGGACTCCTGGCTAGCTTGATCTTTTCCCGTATGATCACCCGCAACATAGAGATCCTCCTGCAGGATCTCAAGGAGATCGGCCGTGGTAACCTTGAGCATGAGGTTAGAGTACGATCCAGAGATGAGATAGGTGTGATAGCTGACGCTATACGTTCCATGACCAGGCAGTTGAAGCAGGCCCAGGAAAAACTCATAGAGTCGGAGAAACTCAAACACGAAGTGGAAGTTGCCCGTCGAATCCAGAGCATACTCCTTCCCAAATCCATGCCTCACATGCCTGGCTACGAGTTCGCGGCGGCCTATCATCCAGCCCTCGTCGTAGGGGGAGATTACTACGATTACTTCCGAATGTTAGGCGGTCAATGGGGTTTTCTGGTAGCCGACGTCTCCGGAAAGGGTGTTGGCGGCTCTCTGGTTATGGTTATGTTCCGAACCATAATCCATTCGGAGGCACCCATATCCTCATCCCCCAAGGAGTTGGTCTTGAAAGCCCACGAGAACATAGCGGGTGAAATACCCGATGATATGTACATAACTGTGGGTATAGCGGCTCTCCGCCCTGCAACGGGGACCTTGAGCCTGGTTTCGGCAGGACACACTCCGCCGCTTTATTACAGCACCAGGGCTCAAAAGGCCTTCTATCTGGAGCTGGAAGGGGCGCCGGTAGGCCTCTCTTTACTTGACAGAAGCGTTCTAGAGGAAATTTTGGAGGAGAGACGGATAAATATGGAGGAAGGAGATACACTTCTGCTATACTCCGATGGCATAACGGAGGCTACCAACCTAAGCGGTGAACAGTTTGGAGAGGAGCGTCTTAAGAACGCCTTCTCCAAACTCGTGTCCTCCGGAAAGAGTGCAGAAGAGATAAAAGACGGGATATTGGATGCTCTACACTCCTTTACCAAAGGGGCGCCACAGTCGGACGATATAACACTTCTACTGATACGGAAGGTCAAGAGATGAGGGTTTTGGCTGTGGAGAGTTCGTGCGATGAGACTTCGGCTTCGGTGGTAGAGTGGAAGGACGGTAAGTTCAGCGTTCTATCTTTGGTGGTCAGATCGCAAGCTATCCATGAGAAGTTTGGAGGTGTGGTGCCAGAGTTGGCAGCCCGATCCCATATAGAAATAATCCATACCGTGGTGGATATGGCTATACAGGATGCAGGCCTATCTCCGTGGGATATGGACCTAATTGCAGCTACCAAGGGGCCTGGGTTGGCTGCAGCCCTGATCGTGGGTGTGGAGTTCGCCAAAACGCTATCTTTAGCTTTGAAACTTCCGTTTGTTGGTGTTAATCATCTCATAGGCCACATATACTCAGCCTATCTTAGTGATCCTCACTTGCGTCCTCCTTTTCTAACGCTCATAGCTTCGGGAGGCCACACCGAGTTGGTATGGGTGAAGGATTGGTACGGTTTTGACCTTTTGGGCCACACCTTGGACGATGCCGCAGGTGAGGCCTTTGATAAAGGAGGGAGAATGTTGGGGTTACCCTATCCGGCCGGTCCCCATATTGATCGTCTCGCCCGCACCGGTGATAGGGATTTCCATACATTTCCACGCCCCAAGATAAAACGTAAAGGCTACTTTTTCAGCTTCAGCGGCCTCAAGACAGCCCTTTTAAATTATATCAGGCACCATACCGGAGACTTTATAAGGCGCCATATAAATGACATCGCCGCCTCCTACCAGGAAGCTATCGTATTGCATCTCCTTGAGGTTACCCGGAGAGCTTGGGAGGATCTGGGAACCCCACCTTTGGCCGTGGTGGGTGGGGTGGCGTTAAACAGCCGGCTACGGGAGGTTTTCAGAATGAGCTTCGGTGGGAAGGTGATATTCGCGCTTCCCCAATACTGCGGAGATAATGCCGCTATGATAGGGGCCGCGGCTTTACGAAAGTATGACCTCTTCGGCAACGATGGGCAGGAGGTTTCGGTTTATCCCTCCTTAGGTGTAGTTGAACCTTAAGATGAAAGCCTACCTCGTGCTCACTCCGTGGGGAGAGTTCTCCTACCTTAGCGATACGAAGTTGGAGGTGGGTGAGGTTGTAAAGGTACCCCTTAGAAAACGTCAGAGCGTTGGAGTGATCCTGAAGGAAGTTGAACTCCTGATGGATTTGAAGGGGATCTCTGAAAGATTAGGTTTTGTGATACCCAAGGAGTTGCTCAAGCTGATGGAACTCCTCTCCTCGTATTACTTGACGCCTAAAAGCCGTTTTCTTCCTTTACTTTTGCCTCCCTCCTTGCAGAAAACATCCCAGCTGTACTATAAACGGGTTGAGACGAACCCTCCTAGGTTCAAAGCTCAAAAACATCTTGAACTGTGGGAATATTTATCCAATTGGAGAACCCCAAAAGCCGTAGAGAGACGGTTCGGTAAAGGGGCCACACATCTTCTAAGAAGCTGGCATACGAGTGGGCATCTTGTGATGAGAGAGAGGATGAGAGTACCTCGTCCGAGGGAGGTTAGATTGCTGGAGTATTCCCATCCGTATCCACTACCTGAGAAACCGACCCCCGAGCAGGAAAGGATCCTTTTCCGGATACGCGGGGCCCTACACCGGAAAAGATACTCCCCTTTTCTACTTTGGGGTGAAACTGGTTCCGGCAAAACCTACGTATACCTTAGAGCCGCAGAGGAAGCTCTAAAGAGAGGTAAAAAGGTTCTCATCCTGGTGCCGGAGATCCTCCTTTCGTACCATATAGCCCACGCCTTTCAGGAAACTTTTGGTGAAGATTTTGCTCTATTCCACAGCGGTATATCCCCCACCCAAAGGGCGAGCGTATGGTTCGCCGCTTTAAAGGGGGAACTGAAGGTGGTAATGGGAGTAAAAACAGGCGTATTCTTACCTCTACAGGATTTGGGCCTTATAGTGGTGGATGAGGAGCACGAGGGTACCTATAAGGAGTCGGATAGACCCCCTCTTTACAACGCTCGCGATGTGGCAGTTTTGAGAGGTTTTCTGAACTCGGCCACCGTGATACTGGGGTCGGCCACCCCTTCTTTGGAAAGCTTTCACAACGTTAAAACGGGTAAATACCATCTCCTTCGTCTCCGAGAGAGGGTGGTTGAGTATGATAGACCTAAGGTTGAGGTGGTGGATATGAAGAGAGAAACCTTCCCTTTCTCGAGTCGCTTCAGGGAACTTTTAAAAACCACCCTGGACGATGGAAAGGGAGCCATAGTATTTATCAATAGGCGTGGATTTTTGCCCTACTACTTCTGCGAGGACTGCGGCAATCCTATAAAATGTCCCAACTGTGATAGCGTTTTGGCTTTACATAGGAACCGTGAGGGAAGGGAGTTTTTGAAGTGCCACGTATGCGGCTACTCCCGATTTCCCCCTTCCCTCTGTCCTGTGTGTGGGGGGCCGAATCTGAAAGGCTCTGGAACGGGTACCCAAAAGGTGGAGGAACTCTTGAAAAGGGAATACAACGTTCCCGTGGCTCGTCTAGATACCGACTCCGTGCGCAGCCGTCGGAGAGTTGTGAGAGTTCTGGAAGATTTTGCCTCCGGTAAGGTCAGAATTTTGGTGGGTACCAAGATGGTGATAAAGGGCCTGGACTTTAAAAACGTGGGGTTCGTGGGTGTGATAAACGCTGATTCCTTTTTGATGAGGCCTTCAGATTTCAGAGCCGAGGAGAAAACATTCCAGACGCTCAGACAGGTTATAGGTCGTATAAGAACTGGAGGCTACGCCGTACTTCAAACTCGCTTGCCTACTCACTGGGTCATCCGGCACATCATAGAAGATAGCCCGGAAAGGTTTTACGTACGTTTGTACAGAAATCGCAAGTTACTGCTCCTTCCGCCGTTTCGCAAGATGGCCATTTTCGAAGTTAGAACAAAAAAGCGTGAAAAATGGATGATCAATGAGAGAATATTGGAAAATTTTGTGAAAAACTACAATAATGGTTTAACAATATGGGGACCATACTTTCCAGCGTTGGCCAAACGCAAAGGATGGTACAGGGTACGGATGGCGGTACTCTCCGAAAGTTCACGCCGAATAGGTGAAGTAGCTGAAAGATTAAGACATCTTCCTCTATCGGGGTATTGTCTTTGGGATGTGGATCCTTTGGAGTTGGAGTGATTCGGAAGACTTCAACGCTAACGGAGGCCCCCTGTATCAGGCCGAAGGAATATACTCTCTTGTTTCAATTCAATGCCCTAGGGGTGTCGTTTCAGTAGTTTCACTTGGAGGCCGTTTAGCCTCATAGTGAAACCGGTTTAAATACATCCTTGAAGGGGAAACCGAGGTCAGGATGAACGAGAACTCCTCCTGTAGGGGAACATATACTATTTTACCCATTTACTATCTCTGTGTTGTAATACCTTTTAACACCATCCACATACCAAGTAATACTTTTTACCGCATAAACGTCTTTTTGGGCGTGTAACCCTTCTTAAGGGGGTATGAGATCTTCTATCTTTCGTTCCCAAACGGTAATGAAGTTGGTTTCACTTGGAGGCTATTTGGCCTCACAGTGATACCAATTTTTCTCCAAGGAAACGAGGCAATAGGGTGCTTTTCCCTTTCCTTATCTCTTCTCTTAGCCCCTCTATCACTCCCTTCTTCTCTTCGCTCACTCCCTCTTTCCTACCTCGCTTCTTTATCTTCAATAGCTCTTTCCCCCACCTCTTAGCTGCCTGTCACTGTATCCTATCAGCTCCGATGCCTCCTTATACGACATCTTCGGCCTCTCTTTGAACAGCATCAGCATCTTCAACCT
>JAADCS010000027.1 GCA_013154295.1 Thermotogae bacterium | reverse complement strand
GCCAATCTTCCGGCGGTTCTTGGGGAGTTGATTTATGCTCTGGAGTACAGGGGAGAGGAAATTGATATTATGTATGGAGAGAAGCTTATAATCCCGCCCAATCTTTACATAATCGGAACGATGAACACAGCGGATCGCTCCGCCGGGCGTATAGACTACGCCATACGGAGGAGATTCACTTTCTATCCCATGCATGCGGAGATAAAGGAGAATATGGTGGAATATGGGAAAAAACTGATGGAAGCAGTAAATGATTTTGTTGCAAACAAAGTTTCCCCCGAATATGATCCCGAAGACATAAAGATTGGGCATACTTACTTTATGGGCGAAAGTGTGGATGAAATCGCCTACAAGTTCCTTTATCAGGTTGTACCGCTGCTCTATGAGTACATTCAGGATGGACTGATAAGGGCGGAAAGGGTGGAGGAGAAAGAGGAAAATAACAAAAAACGCTTCAAGGGGTACAAAATCACATTGAACGGGGACGAGTTCTACATTCGCGGAGGGCGATTGTATAAAAAAGGGGACCCCACGAAACCTATAACGCTAAGCGAAATGGAAAATCTCCTTGAAACGTCAAAGGATAGCAACAATGGTGAGGAAAATGCCGATTCCAAGCAGAAGAACCCCGAAGAATCCCAGCAACCTGAGAAATGAGAGTCCGAGGACCCGCTAAGAGGATTAAGTGGAAATACACGCATAAAGTTCCTGTTCCGAAGGAATGGAAAGTGTGGTTATGGGATGAGGGGGCGGAAGCCCCCCTTGAAAAACTCATTTACAGGGTTCTAACTTATGGGAAGTTTGAAGATATAAGGAAAATCTATGGGATGTACCCGGAGGAGACCTATGAACTGGCATTCCGTTATCCCGATATCAAAAGAGGAGTCCGTTTCTGGATGAAGGTGTGGCATGATGAGGGTGAGGATTGACAGGAAACTGCTTAACCGAATGAAATCCCTTGCACGGGAGATAGGTGAGAGTTTTAAATCCTTTTATCTGGCTGGGGGTACGGCGATAATGTTCAAATATCAACATAGAATGAGCACGAATTTGACTTTCTTTAGATATCGGGAATTTTCAAAGAAGAGAATGATAAGGCAGGTCATGAAGATGTTCCCCCGTGGAGGATGTGGAGGAAGGAATAGATGATATTAACTTCATCGTAGATGGTATAAAGGTTTCATTCGTGTATTTCCCATTCAAGAATATCAAACGCATGGAGAACTTGGACGGAATACGGATAGCCCACGACTACGACCTTCTTTTGAATAAGGTTTATGTGGCTGGAAGGAGAATAGACCCCAAGGACCCTTATGATTTCGTTTATCTCTACGACCACGGCAAGGTGCCAAGGAACTGGAATGCGATAAAGTCGGATTTTGAAAGGAAGTTTCCCAACCGGAGCTTTGAAGTATTTATGGGAGCGCTTCTCAATGTGGAAGACTACCCCAAGCTTCCTAAGGATGTTAGGGAGCGTTTGAGGAGGATAAACGAAGACTTCGTACGGTGGGTGGGAGGTCTCCTTTAGAATTGTGGGGTGTCGGGTGGGAGAAAAGGTTGGGCCAAGGTCATAATCGGCGATAGTCGTAAAATGGTTGAACTTGAAGATAACTCCGTTCAGTCGATTATTACATCCCCACCCTACTGGCACATTAAAGATTACGGGGTTAAAAACCAAATCGGCTACGGTCAGACCCTCCACGAGTACCTTAAGGACCTTTACAGAGTTTGGAGGGAGTCCTACAGGGTGTTGGAGCCAGGTAGGAGGTTAGTCATAAACGTAGGGGACCAGTTTGCGAGGGCGGTTGTCTATGGAAGGTATAAGATCATACCCCTTCACGCCGAAGTAATAGCACAGTGCGAGGACATAGGTTTTGACTATATGGGGGCGATAATCTGGCAGAAGAAGACTACCATGAACACCACCGGTGGGGCCAACGTGATGGGCTCCTACCCCTACCCACCCAACGGTATGGTTGAGATAGATTACGAGTACATCCTCATATTCAAAAAGCCCGGCAAAAGTAGGAAGGTACCTAAGGAGATTAAGGAGAAGTCCCGGTTAAGTAAGGAGGAGTGGAAGGAGTACTTTCGGGGGCACTGGCAGTTCGCCGGAGCCCGACAGATAGAGCATCAGGCCATGTTTCCGGATGAGCTCCCCCGTCGGCTTATAAAGATGTTCTCCTTCGTTGGGGAGACGGTTTTGGACCCTTTCCTTGGGAGTGGCACCACCGTGAAGGTGGCCTTGGAGCTGGGTAGAAACGCCATAGGGTATGAGATAAACGAGAGTTTCCTTGAGGTCATAAGGGAGAAGTTGGGCCTGAAAACGCCTTCCATGTTCAACGGTTGGGAGATTGAGATAGTAAAGAGGGACCACCCTATAACGCCGGACGAGGTTAGCTACACCCCACGGATAAAGGACGCCAAGCCGATATTGGAGCCGAAGAAACTAAAGTTCGGAAAGGGAGATTTATACAAGGTAGTTGATATTTTGGAGGATGGGAGGTTGAAGTTAGACACGGGTCTTATCGTTAAACTGCGGGGTATAGCCATAGCGGATAGAGGGGCCGCTCTGTCCTACTTGAGGAGGTACGTTTTGAGAAAATGGGTACGTCTGAGGTTTGATAAGGGCTACGCTCCGGAGAACGGCTCTGTGGAGGCGTACGTATATCTTAAAAACGGTATATTCGTTAATGCCTATCTCCTAAGAAGCGGTGTGGCGGTCGTGGATAGGGAAGCCGACATGTCATATTTGGGGGACGTCCTACAGCTTTAGAATATATATCCCATCTGAAATATGGGAAGAGGTAAAATGGATGCGAAGTTTAAGAAGAAAATGAAAGATAGATTTCTAAGGCAATTACAGCTATTCACCAAAGATTTACGAAATTACATTTCTACACATGATAATCAATGGGCGATAAAAGGTTTCATAGACATATTTAAAAACATTTATACTCTTACCAGCGATACAAAGATCATATCCAAAGTTATTGAAATCCACCTATTTCCTAAGTTCGTGGAGTTTTCCAAAAAATATGGATATAAAATAGTTGTGACAGATAAGCAAAATTGGTATCCGGATATAACATTTATATCTATTAAGGATGAAAGAATAAAATTTGCCTTGGATTTAAAAACTACGTATATCACAAAGTATAAAGATGGAAAGCCTTATGAGTGTAACGGTTTTACTCTTGGTTCCCATGGGACTTACTTTGTTAATAGAAGAAGTACGAAGAATATACAATTTCCTTATAGTGAATATTTGGGACATTATGTGTTGGGAATTATATACGAAAGAAATGATATTAAGAAGATTGATGAGACCAAGAGATATAATGTTAGCGAGTTAGAAAGTATACCCTCTGTGGCTAAGAATTTTATATTTTTTGCACATGAAAAGTGGAGGATAGCCAGTGATAAAAGTGGGAGTGGAAACACTGCAAATATTGGTAGTGTCAAGAAAATTAAGGAATTATTAGAAGGTAAGGGTGTATTTTGGCAATACTTTGGAGAAGATGGTGAGAAATGGTTCGATGAGTATTGGATGAATTATGGTAAAATTATCATGAGAGATAGTGAAACTGGACAAATAAAGAAGATTACCTCATTGTCAGAATTTTTAAAATTCAAAGGTTTAACAGCGAAGAAGAGCAAAAAGGAGGAAATATAATGAGTAGCAAGATATATGTTCCTCCTATAAAGATACAAGGAATAAAAACAAAGCTAGTGAAATGGATTATAAGCCAAATAGATTTTGAAATTAAAGGAAGATGGATAGAACCTTTCATGGGCTCTGGTGTGGTCGGGTTTAATCTTCGCCCCAAGCGGGCAATTTTCGCTGATAAAAATCCTCATATTATAAACTTCTATAATTCCATTAAAAATGGAGAAATTGCCGCTCATAAAGTAAGGGTATTTTTAGAAAGTGAAGGTAGAAAATTGTTTATGAAAGGTGAGGAATATTATTACGAGGTACGAGATAGGTTTAACAAATACCACGATCCTTTGGATTTTTTGTTTCTTAATAGAGCATGTTTTAACGGTGTCATACGTTTTAATAGTGAAGGTAAATTTAACACACCTTTCGGAAAGAAAATCAACAGATTCCAAAAAGCATATATAACAAAAATCGTTAATCAAGTTAGGTATGTAGAAGAAAATATCCGGCGATATGATTGGGAATTTATTACACAAGATTTCAGAAAAACAGTAAAAGAAGCAAACAAAAATGACGTCATTTACTCCGATCCCCCGTATATAGGGAGACATACAAACTATTTCGATATTTGGATGGAGAAGGATGAGTACGATCTGTATGAATTACTTAAAAATTTCGAGGGTAAGTTTATTCTATCTACATGGTATAGAAACAAATACAGAGAAAATAGGTTTATTAAAGCACTTTGGAGTGAATTCAACATCGTAACAAAGGAGCATTTCTACTATGTGGGTGGCAAGGAGATCAACAGAAATCCAATAGTGGAAGCGTTAGTATTAAATTTTCAGCCTAAAACACAAGATAAATCCCAGGAATTTGAAGAATATAAAGAAAAAGTGAAAAAACCTTATAGATCATTATTCCAAGCACATAAATGATACCCATAGGTTGTAGCCCAAACATCGCACTCATCCGTTGCACAATATCATACCCTAGAGGCAATCCCCGCGTAATGATAAAGGACGGGCTTAAAATAATCGTCCCGGAGGAGTTAGAAAAAGAGTTAAAGGCTAAAAGCGGAGAGCTATGAAGCTGATAACGTGTGAGTATGGGGATAAATTCTACACATCTAATCCCCAAAAGTGTGGCGATCAGGGGACGCCGTTGTTCCACATAGCGGGAGATGGACACAGCATCAAACTTAAGTACGGTGAGAGCGGCGAGGAGTTCCCATTAAAGGAAGGCTTTACTTTCAAAAAACCTCCCGATGACCGAAACAGCGACGACTACAAAGAATCCGCCCGTCTCCTCGGCCTGCATCCGGAGCAGCAGGATAACGCTCTTATCCTCAAAGCCCACTGGTTCGTGGGTATAACCCGCATACCCGTTAAAGAGGGGGAGCTTATCCTTCAGGTTAAGCCGAAGATAGAAAACTTAGACTCCTCCCGTATGCTCATAGACGTACTCTCCCATCCGGAAGTCTCCCGACACGTGGAATGGGGGAAGATGTACGAAATTCTCACTGACCAGCCACCTGTGGAGGTTGAGGACGTCCCCGCGGATTACCTACTGTTTCTGCTCATACACTACATGAAAGTCCTCTATGACCTCACCAGGCGAGGGCTTCGGAAGGGATACAGGAGGAAAGAGGAGAACCTGCGGGGGAGGGTGAGGGGCAGGATTCTGGTGGGCAGGACCATAAGAGAAAACTGGTTCAAAGGCAGGAGGCACTACGTGTATTCCTCCTTCAACGAGTACAGCACGGACACCTTGGAGAACCGCATACTGAAGGCCGCCTTCTTAAAGGCCCGCTCCTATCTTCTGGGGAGGTTTAGAACGATTACGGGAGAGATAGCCTCATGGACAGGGCGCATAGGTGTGGATATGGAGGGGGTCTCCACGACCCGCATATATCCCACGGACTTTCTCCTAACCACAGTCCAACGCATAAGACCCGACTACAAAAAGGCCCTTGGCCTTGCCAGATACATCCTTCAAGCCTTAGGATACGACCCGACGGTTGAAACCTACACCACGGAAATGAAAGTCCATCCCTACTGGATTGACATGAACGAGTTGTTTGAGAGGTATGTGGAGGTGAAATTGCGGAAGGAAGAGATAAAAGACCTCAAAGGCTGGAGGGTATTCCCCGGATACGGATGGAAGGAGGGAATAAAAACGGATATTAAAGGTGTTGGAGAACTCCGCCCCGACTTCGTTTTAGTTAATGGGAACGAAATCGCTATCGGCGATGCGAAGTATAAGGAGGATTACAAAGAAGGCTGGATAAGGGAAGATTTACAGCAGATTGCCCTTTATGGGAGGATTAAGTGGGAAAAAATAAGAGACTGGATAGGGAAGAGGTTTGGGCAGAGCATAGATATTGAATACAATGACCAGAAGAACGATAAGGATTGCCCTGGGAGGGAACCGAAACTTTACATTTTCTATCCATGCCCTAAAAACAGTAATGAATGCTCTGGAAATTCTGTAGAAGCAGGCGCATTCCGCTGCATCTACAAGATAGGGGTTAAAGTGCCCGTCCGACAATCTAACTCGTCCTAACTGTTAGCCTTGCAATAGGCTCAAAATTCACATTTTCATCCCTATAATAGGGGTACAACCATGATTTGGAACCTGTTTATAGGTCAAGGCATAGATTTAGGCGGGCTTATAAAATCTTGCATGGATCTTAAGGAGTACCCTCCAGCGATTCTGGAGGTGACGGACTCTCCGCGTCTTATACGTTTGGAAGCCGGCAAATGGATAACTATCTTCCAGAGCGACTACGAAAAACTCCGCATAGACGCCGGCGGCGTGCTTAACCATAGTAGTGGAGGGAGACAATGAAAGTTTTAGTGTTGGGAACAGTTCATTTCGGCGAAAGCTCCGACTTCCTCAAGTGGGATGCTAAGAAAC
>JAADCS010000168.1 GCA_013154295.1 Thermotogae bacterium | reverse complement strand
GTTAAAGGGCAAGAAGTGGTTACGATAAAAAGCTCTCTTACCCGAACATCGTAATCGGTGCTGAAGTTGGTAATTTCTAAGGCAAAGAAGCCCAACATAGACTCGGCGGTACGCACGAAGAACTTATCCAAGGAGAAGACCCTCTTGAGAATCCTAAATACCTCCTCAATTTTCCAACGAGTTTTCATTGGCCTCTTCGGGTACGGTTGCCCTTATATCCTTCGCACTTACTCATCCCCTTTACCTTCTTTCTTGCAAGTTCTTGCTGCCAAAAAACGCATCTATAACCACTTTATGCCCTTCTTCTCTACTGCCCACCTCAACAACTCCATCTCTAAGTTTATCCTGGTTTTGCCGTCTTCCTTCTTGTTGTAGATCTTGAACTTTACCGGTATTCACATCTTCCCTTTTACTACCAACAGCACCACATGAACTGGTATCACTGTGAGGGTATTTAGCCTCCAAGTGAAACCACTGACAACATTGATATATGATTTTTCCCTCAAGCCATTAGAGGCAAACCGATCAAAGGAATTTCATGTTCGCTTGAATGGGATGCTACACATTCAGAAAGAGGTACTGGAAGGTTTTGGAACGCTCCTATCCGGAGGTTTTTAGGGTGTTAAGGCGCGTACGATTGAACCGTTCTATCTCCTCACGGAGGTTTTTTGCAACCCAACCTACCACCACAGCGTCGTCCAAGTAGCCTGCAAGAGGTATGAAGTCAAATAGAGCGTCTGTGGGTAATATGAAGTAAAGGAGTGCAAAAGTCAAAGCGATGAGAGTCTTTACGCTTGGAAAGTAACGCCCTCTTATCGTCTCTTGAAGGATGTTCCACAGCACCCGTACGTCCTCAAAGAGGCGCTCCCTGCGCTTCAGAAGATACATAAGAACCTTCCTCCGCACTTTTCAATTTTAAGGCCGAACAATGATCATTTGAGAAACCTACGGATCGCCAGGACCAACATAACCGTGAGGCCTATAGCAACCAAATTTATGTTCAAAGCGGTGGCGAAACCCACGTAGGAGGCTAAAATGTCGTTCCAACGACCCAAGAGGAGAACCGTTAGGGTGAAGGTGAGAGCGTTTACTATATCCTTCAATATCACCACGCGGCCCAGATATTCTGCACTGGAGTACTTCTGAAAGATGGAATCGAGGGCTATGAAACCTATGGAGGTGAAAAATCCTCCTACCGCTGCGAAGGGAAGTAGTACCCATAGGTTGGTGGTGAGGGCTAGACCGAACAGAGATAGGGCTAAAAAGAGAATACTATTCCAAAGATGCTTGTACTCCCTTGAGGGGAGTATCCTGCCGGCTACATAGGAGCCCAACAGAAGTCCAAGTCCGTATATCCCCCCAGCAACCCCAAGCTGAGACGTGCTGGTGTGCCCTATCTTCTGCAGTTTTACTATCCCCAATATGTAAGTGGCTCCACCCACCAGAGATATCAAAGCAGCGGCCATGAGAGAGTGGAGAAGGATCCTTCTCTGGCGAACGAAAGCTATAGCTTCACGGATAGCGGAGAAATAGTTAATCCTCGCGGAACTGTTTTTAGGCTTGATGTACTCTCCAGAGACGGCCAGGAAGAGTATCAAAATGGCGGAAGTTAGAAATGTGAGCGCATCCACCGAAAGGCCTACCTCCCATCCTTCCCATCCAAACCTCCTCCATAGATTGTGATCTGATATTATCCCACCGAAGAACACTCCCACACCCGTAGCTATCCTCCCCCAAAAGCTCATTAGCCCGTTTATTATCGCTATGCGGTCCCGACTTCCCGCCACATGGACCACGACCCCGTTTTTAGCGGAATTGAAGAGTACCGTGAAGGTGAAAACTAAAAAGACCGAAGCGTACACTACCATCATCCTTCCAGTAGCTTTGAAAATAAAAGGTATAGAGAGAACGATAAGGCCTCTCATAACGTCGGCTATAGCCATAAGGTATTTGCGGTTGAACCGATCTGATATAGCCCCAGCTATGGGTCCGAAGATGGCCACGGGTATGACCGTCCAGAAAGCTAAGAAACCGTACTCCGTTGAACCGGTGGCGTGTAACCCCAAAAGACCCAGTATGGCCATATTGTTTATTCGATCTCCCAACTGCGATATGGCTTGGGAGAAAGTGAGTATAGCCACGTTTCTATCCTTCAGCAACTTTATCTCTCGGATAGGCAACGGATAGGAATTCTACAGCGGCAACGCCTTCGGAACGTGGATGTTGGAACCCTTTAGAATTCCCATCTTCATGCTTGAGAGAGCAAAATCCATGGGTTTAACCGAAAGGGAATACAGGACTATAGAGCGCCTATTGGGCAGGAAGCCTACACTTATAGAGTTGGGCGTCTTCGCGCTAAACTGGTCCGAACATTGCTCTTACAAATCTACCAGAAGGCTTTTGCGTCTTCTACCTTCAAAATCCGACAGGACGTTAAAAGGACCGGGTGCCGGAGCCGGTGTTCTTAAGTTGGACGAGAATACGGTGGTCGCCTTCAAGATAGAAAGCCATAACCATCCCTCGGCAGTGGAGCCCAAACACGGAGCTGCAACCGGTGTAGGAGGAATAGTCAGGGACGTCTTGAGCATGGGAGTGCGACCGGTAGCTCTCTTGGATAGCTTAAGGTTTGGGGATTTTCGTAGAGATAAGAGGTCACTCCATCTTTTAAAGGGAGTCGTGGAGGGTATAGCATGGTATGGGAACTCCATAGGTGTGCCGGTCGTAGGTGGTGAGGTTTTCGTGAGTGAAACTTACGAAGATAACCCCCTTGTAAACGTAATGTGTGTGGGTGTAGGTCGTAGAGAGGATCTGAAGGAAGGCGTTTTGAAGGGGATAGGGAACAGCGTTCTTATAGTGGGGGCGCCTACCGGAAAGGATGGCATAATGGGAGCTTCCTTTGCCTCACAAAGCTTTGAGGGCGACATATCTGAAAACAGACCCGCCGTTCAAATAGGAGATCCCTTTATGGAGAAACTCCTGATAGAGGCTACGTTGGAGGCGGTACGACTCCCTCAAGTCTTGGGAATGCAGGATTTGGGCGCCGGAGGACTCTCAACTGCCCTTCCGGAGATGGCTGAAAACGGGGGTGTGGGGGTGGAGTTGGATACATCTCTAGTACCCACACGCGAACCTCTGACTCCTTACGAGGTCGTCCTCTCGGAAAGCCAGGAGAGAATGGTGCTATGCGTGGAAGCTGGGAAGGAAGAGGAGGTGATAGAGATCTACAGGAGGTGGGGTTTGGAGGCCACGGTGATCGGTAAGGTGATAAAGGAAAGAGTTTTTCGCATAAAGGAAGAGGATAGACTTCTGGCGGAGATACCTCTTGGGGTACTCTTTTCGGGCCTTCCGGATCCGGGATGGTTGGCCATAGAAGAACCTTTTAGCCTTGACGCTTACCTACGTATAGTAGAACGGTTGGTTGGTATATACGAATCAGCCTCTAAGAGGAGAAGAAGTAGGATAGGTGCGGTGATGCAAATCTTCGGTTTCTCATCTTACCCTGTTGGGGACGCTGTTGGTCTCCACGTCGCCGATCAGGAATTGCGGCGTAAAGGTTTAAATCTCCAAAGGAGAGCTTTAAAAGGCGAAAACGTGCGCCAAGAGTCGGAAAGAATAGCTGCCTACCAACGTTTTATACACCGCATAGCTTCCTCTAGAAAAGAGCCGGAAGTTCTGCTGCCCGTCAGATATGTGAGAGAGGTAGCCCTCAAGGTTCTATCTGACCCTAACGTGGCCTCTAAGAGATGGATCTATAAACAGTACGATCACATGGTGGGTACCGACACCCTCATTCTGCCTGGTGAGGGGGATGCTGCCCTTTTGAGAGTAAAGGGTAAAAATTATGCTTTGGCCGTGAGCGTTGATGGAAACGGCAAGTACTTAGCTATGGATCCTTATTGGGGGGCGCTGAAGGTAGCCTTTGAGGTGATTCTAAATTTGACCCTCACCGGCGGGGAAGCTATAGGTTTCACCGATGGGGTAAACTTTCCATCGCCTGAGGATCCCCACACCTACCATAAACTCCAAGAGGCGCTGCGGGGGTTGGGGGACTTCGCCAAGGAGTTTGGAATACCTGTAGTATCCGGTAACGTATCCCTTTACAACGAGAGTGATAGGAGAAAGATCTTCCCCACGTTGATAGTGGGAGGTGTGGCCTTGGTGCGGGATGTATTTTCCGTTCCCAAAATGGGAGTGGATCGCGAGGGTCTTCACGTATATACGGTTGGTTTTCACGCTTCTCCCTTTGATCTGGGAGGAAGTGAATTTCTAAGCGTTCTTCTAAAAGATCTGGGTTTAAACGGTATGGATGAGAACGAACTCTTCGGTTACTATCGCAAACCCGAACCGTATCACTGGGATCTCTTCTACCTTAAGGAGTACGTATCGGCCCTTTCGGAGATGATCCGTATAGGGCTAGTTATAAACGCCCATGACGTCTCCGAGGGGGGACTTTTCGCTGCCCTATCCGAGATGGTATTGCAGGGTGAAATGGGTATGAAGGTGCGGGTTGAGGGGTTTGGTGAACTCTTCAGTGAGACCGTTCCTAAGGTTGTACTCACCACCTCCATGCCTAAGGAACTTGAAACCTATCTCTCAAGGAGAGGCCTTCCCTATGAACGGATAGGTACGACCGTTCCCGAACCTGTCCTTCGAATAAACTACCATGGTGAGAGGGAGATAGTTTTAACCCGTCAGAACATAACGGAGGCGTACTTTTCCACCTACGAGGTGGATGGATGGAACTCCTAACCTTGGAGGATGTCTATCCGCACCCCACGTGTGCCGCCGTGGGGTCGTTCGATGGTCTCCATCGTGCCCATAGGTACATCCTATCGCGGTGTCGTACTCTTGGTGGTAACCTGTTGGTGGTAACCTTTCTACCGCATCCCACCCGTTTGAAGGATCTACTTTTTACGCCGGAAGAGAAATTGGAAGCCCTCGAGGAGATGGGAGTCGAGGTGGTTTTGACCTTGCGGGCCGAGGACAAAAGGCTATCCGCTGAAGAGTTCATGCGGGTTCTTCAATCTCATTTCCAGGTAAAAGTGTTACTTATGGGTTACGACCACCACTTCGGCCGTGGACGGGCGGGATCGCCACGATGGCTCTTAGAAAACTACGATCAGTTTCCCATAGAACTTCACGTCTTTCCACCTATGAGGTATCGTGGAAAAGTTATAAGTTCATCTCTGATAAGGGAGCTCCTCAAGGAAGGTAGGGTGGAGGAGGCCAACGAGCTCTTAGGCTACCGCTACATCCTGTCGGGCAAGGTGATAAAGGGAAAGGGTTTAGGTGGAAAGTTGGGATTTCCCACCGCTAACCTCTCCATTCCATCGCTCAAGTTACTACCGTCTGACGGTGTTTATGCGGTCTACGTGCAGCAGGTTAGAAGATACGGCGTACTCCACGTGGGTCCCAGACCCACATTGGGCCTTCAAAGGAGCGTTGAGGTACATATTCTAAACTTTGGAGGTGAAATCCCCGAAAGGTTAAAAGTCAGTTTAGTGGCCAGGTTGAGGGATGTTAAAAAGTTTGCCAGCGTTGAAGATCTTCGGCTCCAGATAGAAAGGGATATAAAACTCACCAACATCCTGTTCTCGGACGGGTTGCCACCTATAGAGGAAACGTCAGGAAGACTCCAAAGCGCGCAAAGGTCGTTATGAAGGTCTATCCAACCTATGCGCATGTGGTGAAGGAGATAGGTAGGGGAAACTTTGCCGTGCTTGAAGGGCACGAGGCCAACGAGGATCTGATAAGATGGATAAGGTTTCACCATCTGGGACCTCTGGTATATTACCACTATCCTCCGTTGCGGGACGCCTTTCTACTTGATTGGGCAACCTCTCTAAATCGTTGGAAAGTTTGGAGAGAAGCGCGCCCAAAACTGATCAAATCCCCTGTTCCGGTCGCAGTCTTTAAGGGGGTTGCTTTGGGTCGCTTCTACCCAAAACCGGAAACCCGTTTCATATCCGATGTGGATCTTTGGGTTAAGAAAGAGGACTTAGATGAGTTGGATGAGTATCTTAAAGGGGAGGGTTTCCGACACGTTATGGACGTTCCTGGTCAAAGGATATTCCGATACAGGGGTCTTCCCTTTGAAGTACACGTTAAGTTTACCCGCTTTCCCTATCCCGATCTGAAAACGGAGACCATCCTTTACCATCTGATCCAGTGGGAAGGAAACCTATTTGTCCCCGATAAGGACCTCTCTTTGAGCCTTCTGTATCTACACGCTTACAAGAGTATGTACGTTAAAACCAGTTTCAAGGCTCTGTGGTGGTACGATGAACTCCTTTTGAGAGAGCGAGGTGCCCAACCCATAGGGGGCACCCGTATCTTAAAAGCAGCTAATTGGTTTGCCAGCGTTTCGGAAAGAGATCTACGCTCCACTCTCCTATCTTCCAGTCTTCTTAACTCTCTTCTTTATTACCTTCATGGTATCAAACTTTTTCTTTGAGCCCTATTCCGTTTGTGCCACCAGTATAATACCCACTTATGGCGAAGAAGATGTCAGTTTTGCGTACCCAGAGAAGGCAGGAGAGAAGAAGGCTACGCAACCTACGTTGGAAGAACCTTTTTAGAATGCTTCGCAAGAGGTTCCGTAGGGCGGAAACTCCGGAGGAAAAGGAGAAACTCCTCGGGGAGCTACACTCCGTTTTGGACAAGATGGGTCAAAGGCGCATCTTTCACCCCAACAAGGTGGCCCGGCTGAAGTCTAAGTTTGCCCGCTACTATAGGCAGTCGTTGGGTGGCTGATGCAGGAGTTCTTAGACTACATACTTGATCACTACCATCGGCCCCGTCAAAGAGGCAAGCTTGAGGGGGCGGATGTCATCCTGAAAGGAGGTAACCCCGGATGTGGTGATGTGGTGGTTATATACCTTCGCAAGGAACCGGATGGTACCCTAACCGTCAGATTCGAGGGTGAGGGTTGCACCGTATCCCAGGCCTGTGCCTCTATAGTATGCGAGGCAGCCAACGGTAAGAACTTAAAGGAAATTTTTAACCTTAACTACGAATTTTTGAAAGAGAGGGTGGGGCCTGATATAATGCGAAGCCGTTTCAAATGTGCTACTCTGGGCTTAGATACGCTGAAGGCGGCACTTAGCGAACTGGAATGAGGAGATTCATTTCAGTCCTGATCATCTTGCCCCTGATAGTAGGGGGATGTTCTAAGGACGGAAAGGATACGGTGGTCCTTGCTAACGTACCTCTTCATTCCCTGGCTTTGGATCTGTGTGACTCGTGTAACTATTACGTCATAGTCCGAACCCAAGGACATATGCACTTTTACGAACCGACTCCCAAGGATTACGACGTGGCCCATTCCTCCTGCGCCTTCGTGAAGGTTAGAGGCCTCGATGAGTGGGCCAAAGGATGGAGAGGCGTTGAGTTGGATCCCCCTAACCCCCACTTTTGGCTCTATCATAGAGGCGTGATGGAAGCTTTGGACAGTTTAAGCGCTGTCTTAGAACGTTGTCAACAGAGGTATGAACCTAGCACCCTTGAATCTCTGCGTAGGTATCTTGACTCCCTCTTTTCCCTTAATCTCCAGAGAGAGGCATGCGCGTCCTCCTTCGTCGTTGAAATCTTTCTGAAGAATTTCGGTGTTGAAACACCCTGCGTTTTGCAAGGCGAAGAGATGCGGGAACCCTCACCGGTAGAGGTTGAGAACTTCAAAAGAATGGTCAAAAACGTAGGCCTCGTGGTTAGAGACACTTCGGATGTTCTTCCGGATCTTCCTAGCGGTGTTCGTATAATAACTTTAAGCCTTCATCCAAACTTTGGGCAAAAATATTCAAATTTTCTTAGGAAAAATGTTGAAAAGTTACTATTTTTGCAAAAAATGTGAAATTTTAACGTAACACTTTCCCATTATTTGTGGCGTGTATGCCAGTCGCCTTTCCCCCTTAAACTCCCGCCTCCATGAACAGAGTAGCCATAGCGATAACCGCCGTAGTTTCGTTGGCGGTGGGGATATTCATAGGATCGATCGGCTTCTACTATCTGAAGGGGAGTAAGGGAAGAGTTGAGGAGACCGCGCCGAAAACCGAGGTGAAATTGGACACCTTGGAGGTAGTGGGAGATGTGGTGATAGCCGCCGAGGATCTGAAAAGTGCCAGTCAAATTCCGGGGCTCAACACGAATCAGGATCTCAAGCGGGCCCTTGAAAAGATAGCTCTCTTTTACAACGCTGCCAAGGAGAAAAACATAACCGATGACCCGGAGGCCCGGAGAATGGCATATTGGGCCGATAAGAGTGTGTATGCAGATCTCTACTACCAAAAGTACGTCGTCCCTCTTATAAAGGTGGATACCGCCAAAGTCCTTGACTATATCCAAAAACATAAGGACGAGTTTTCTAAAGAGGTGGCTATGTTAATGGTGGTATACCGAGATCCCAAGCTTACCGATACCTTGCGCAAGCTACTCAAAGACGGTAGCTACGCTGCTAATCTGATGTTGGAGGAGTTCGCCAAAGCTGGAAAGATAGGGGTTCAACCTTCTCCCTATCAGAACCTGGGTTTAGGACGATTTTCCATGGATCCTAAGGATTATGAGAAGCTCAAGAAGGCGAAAGTGGGTGACGTGATCGGGCCGTTTCAAGTAGCTCCCGGTACATACGCTTTGGCCAAAATCGCGGATATACGCCGGGTCAGTATCTCCAAACTGGGTCCCGACGTTAAAAGTGTAGTCTATCAGTACCTTCTGGATCAACGCAAGAGGGAAGTTGAGGATTCCCTCATAAAGATCTTCAGGAAGAAATACGCGGGAGGTAGGTGATGTTCGTTCTCTTCCTTACAGCCCAACTTGATACTTTGGACAGGGTGGCAGCGGTGGTGGATGACAAAGCCATATGGCTTTCGGATGTGGACGAGAAGGCCATAATGTACGCTGCCATGTACGGCATACCCCCACAGCAGATTCCTCAACTGCGGCGAGAGGTCCTACAGCAGATGATAAACACCGAGTTGCTCTATCTAAAGATACGTGAGGATACGACCATACACGTCACTCCCGAGGAGATAGAGAGAGCTATAGACATGCAGATCCAGCAGATAAAGGGCAACCTATCCGACGAAGAGTTTGCGAAGAAACTGAAGGAAGCGGGCTTTACGCTTGAAAGCTACAGAAGGTTCCTACGGGAGGAGATCAAGAAGACGCTATACATTCAGAAGTACGTGGAGTGGAAGATAAAACCGAAGATAAAGGTGGAGGAGAAAGAGATTGAGGAAGCTTACAGACGTTTGGCCGACTCCTTGGCCACACCTCCGGAGTTCAAGTTGGCCGTTATAAGTCTCATGGTAAAACCCTCGGCCTCGGTTGAGCAGGAATATTACGCCAAAGCCAAGAGGATATACCAACAGCTCAAGAAAGGGGCCAAATGGGAGGAGATGGTTCAAAAGTACTCTGATGACCGCCAGAGCGCTCAAATGGGTGGAGATCTGGGGATAGTCCCCAAAAATGCTCTACCTCCCGATTTTGTCAGAGAGATCGAAAGGACACCCGAAGGCTCCTACACCAAGCCCCTTAGGGGTACCCAGGGTTATCATATCTTCTACGTTAAGGCAAAGCGCGACGATGCTTTTCTACTGGCTCACATACTCGTTAAAGTGGCACCAGGCGAGAAAGATGTGAGCCGCACCATGAAGAAAGCCAAAAATATCATCAAAAAACTGAAGGCTGGTTACTCCTTCTCCAAATTGGCCGAACGGTACTCTGACGATGTTGTCTCCCGTCAAAACGGGGGTGAGATAGGATGGATCAGTGCTCGGAACCTTCCACCGGATATAGTTGAAAAGCTTAAGAAGGCGAAGCCGGGTCAGATAGTGGGTCCCATAGTCTCCCCGGACGGTACCGTAATAAATATCTTCAAAGTTTTAGACGTCCAAGAGGGGCAAAAACCCACCAAGGAGCAGATCCGCCAGATACTTTTGAATCGTAAGATTGAGGAGGAGCTGAACAAACTGATAGAGGAAGCAAAGAAAGATTACTACGTGAAGATCTACATTTAAAAGCCACAGTATAATACCCGCTCAATGAACGATAGAACCACGCGCTTGCTTCTATTCTTCCTCTTCGCGATGGGTTTTATGTTCGTATGGGACTACGTCTTCGTACGACCCAAGAGGGAGGCTTTGAGGAGAAAACAGAGCCAGGTCCAAACGTCCAAACCGAAGCCTAAACCTCAACCGAAGGCTGAGAAAACGGGGACAAGAAAACCTGCCCGTCTCATACCAATAACCTTAAACGGTTACACCTACAATGTCGTCCCAGAGGATGGTTCGGTCTTTTCTCTGAAGGATGAAAAACACAAAGCTGAACCATCTGGCTACATAGTGAAACCTTTGAGGGTGAGAGGGGAGGTAAAGGTGGATATCCAGCGAAGGGAAGTGGTGGGGAAGAACTTCTCCTATAGGTTTGAAGAACCTTTCACAATACGTTTCAAGGTAAAGGAGGGGAAACCTCTACAGCTTCGTACACCTTTAACTGAGCATGGCAGGTATCTAAGAAGTGACCTCTTCCTCAAGAGCAAAGGAGGCCAATTTCACAAGATAAGGTACAAGGACGCTAACACCAAATTTGTGGGAGATTCTTTGGTATGGTTTGGTTTGCGATCCAGGTATTACCTGGTAGCCGTGGTGGGTTTTAAAGGAAAGGTGGTATCCTTCAAGGAGGGCCATGGCATAACCTTACGCCTTTACCCGTCAAGAGATCAAGAGGTTAGGATCTTCTTCGGTCCGGCCGAAAGGGAGGTTCTTACGGCCTATGACCCTCCCCTGAAAGAGGCTTTTGATTTGGGAGGTGGTTGGCTCGGCTGGATGGTTTGGCCTATATATTGGGCTTTGGTGCTGTTCTCCAAGATAACCCACCATTACGGTCTAGCGATAATCCTTTTGGCGTTGGTCTTAAAGATCCTCCTTTCGCCTCTGTACGTGAACATGTACCGTTCGGCCAAGCAGATGCAGAAACTCCAACCTAAGCTGAAGAAGATTCAAGAACTTTATAAGGATGATCCTGAGCGCCTCCAATGGGAAACGATGAAGCTCTACCGTGAGGCAGGTGTCAATCCCCTAAGTGGATGTCTGCCCATGATTCTTATGTTGCCGGTGTTCTGGGCTCTGTACCAGGTGCTCCAGAACGCCATAGAGCTTAAAGGAACCTCGTTCCTTTGGGTTCAGGATCTCTCCTTGAAGGATCCCTACTACGCTTTGCCTATAATCATGGGTTTGGTCAGCGCGGCGAACGCTTGGTTTCAACCTTCGGCAGATCCCAACACTAAACGTACATCCATCCTGATGTCCGCCGTCTTCGTGTTCATCTTCCTGAACCTACCGGCCGGCATCGTTCTCTATTGGTTGGCCTACTCGCTGTTTGGATTGATTGAACAGAGAATCTACAGGTACGTTTTGAAGATATGATAAACTTGGTATTGCGGATAGCGATACTACCCTTCATGGTACTAGCTCTGACCTTCCATGAATTCGCCCATGCCTGGATGGCTTACAAGTTGGGAGACGATACGGCCCGAAGGGCTGGAAGGCTCTCCTTGAATCCTCTTGTCCATATAGATTGGTTAGGGCTAATTATGATAGTGCTGGTAGGTTTTGGGTGGGCCAAACCCGTTCCGGTAGACCCTTCTAAGTTTAGAAATCCCCCACTTCATATGGCATTGGTCGCGGTAGCTGGTCCAATCTCCAACCTCCTTCTGGCCCTGATGGGTGTGATCGTGTATCGTTTAAGCATCCTTTCCTTTCCCTATCTCCTCCCGGCGGTGGAAACCTTCGTCTGGTTGAATATAATTCTGGCCGTTTTCAACATGATTCCTTTACCTCCCCTTGATGGTTGGAGGGTTCTTCAGGGTTTCAAACCTTCTCTCTACTGGGATTATGACCTGGAACATAAACTCCAATACGTTCTCCTTGGTTTGATTCTGATCTCTATACTCCTGCCCATGTTCGACATTTTAGGAATGATCATCTTCCCCCTCTCCAGGCTCATTTACACATTCCTTTTGGGATTGGTGGGAATCTTCTAACGACCCACCTTTTTAACGGTGGTTCCCCTATAGTAAAACAGAAGTATTCGTTTGTAATTCCAACCCTTCTTCGCTTTGAGTATAGCTCCCCTCTGACACAGACCTACACCGTGACCCCGACCTGTACCTATGAATATCACGCCGGTTTGGGTGCACCAGTAGGCGAAAACCGTACTTGGCAAGTTGAACCGCCTGCGTATATCGTACGCATAGAGGGTATCACCATCCACTATCATGGAAAACACCCTCAAAGAACCCGGTATCCTTCTAACTTTCGGGCAGGATTTGAGAGGTACGAAGACCTTCCAGGTGTATCTGGGGTTGTCGTCTTCAAAGCAGTCCTCATCCTCTCCTGTCCAGAAGTAGGGCAGACGTTTCCCGCGTCTCCACACGTACTTAGGCTCACATACCCATCCACCACACGAGGCGTGATAGAGAACTTCTACGGGTTTTCCTTTGTAAGTCAGTACCATGGAACGGGTCTCCTTAGCTGCCCTCCTGTGGATGGATTTTACCCTATTTCTCCCCTCGTACCTCTGGCAGTGGTCGCGATCACAAGCGTGGAACGAACCGTGTCGTTTTCCCCATCTCATCAAAAAGGTCCTGGCTAGAACGGCTTGGGCTTTAAGAGATTCAAGGGGGGCATCCCCCATCTCGCTGGCTATCACATCAGCTATGTACTCCTGGAGGGGAACCCTGTTTAATATCCTTATCCCACCCTTGTAGGGTTTAAAGATCAATAGACCGGGATAATCCCCTCTAACGGGTTCCAGAAGCCTGGCGTTCCTAAGACGAAATGAGCGTTTTTTAACGCCGTTGACGAGTATCCATTTATTCTTCACTACTATTCTGTAGCTCTTCCCCCCTACCTGGGCTACCACCTTTTTTACAGGTACTCCCGCATTTATACCGACGATCACCGTATCGGGAAGAAGGGCGAGGAAAAAAAACATCACGGCTGGCAATTGTAAGGAAGGAAGTTCGCCTTTAAACTAACGGAGATGGACACAAAGACCTTAGTGATAGCCGGTGTAGGCGGTCAGGGAGTGATGCTGGCGTCCCGTATATTTACAGAGGCCCTGTTTCGTATGGGGTACGATGTCAAACAAGCGGAGGTACATGGTCTATCTCAAAGGGGTGGAAGCGTGATGACCTACGTACGCTGGGGAGAAAAGGTGTGGGCACCCATAACGGGAGATTTTGGGGCAGACTATTTGGTGGCGCTGGAGGAACTGGAAGCCCTCCGCTATCTAAAACTCATCAAACCATCCGGTACCGTTCTCATAAATCGTTATAACTTCGTCCCTATGTCAGTCTCCTCCGGTCTTAAGGGTCCCGATGGTAAACCTTACACCTATCCGGAAAACGTTCCAGCTATAGTCAGGAGGAACGTTCCCAACACCTATACCGTAGATGCCCTAAAGGTGGCCATGGATCTTAAAAATGCCAGGGTTATGAACGTGGTGGTTGTGGGAGCCGCTTCCCGTCTGTTGGGTTTAGATAGAGGAGTAGTGGAAGGAACAGTAGCCGATAGGGTGCCACCGAAGTATAGGGAACTCAACCTTCAGGCCTTCCGACGCGGTTGGGATCTGATGGATAGATAAAGTGCGGCGGGAAGCTTCATCCCAACGTCCGAAGTTCACTTTCGTGATGCCATACTACTTTAAAGATGGCGTAACAGGAGGTGCCGAGAGGCAGGCGTACCTTTTGGCCCATGCTTTGGTTCGAAGAGGGTACGATGTGGCTTACATATGTGGTCACGTTGATGGAAAACCCGCTGTGGAGGACGACCATGGAGTTGAGATTAAAAGAGTGCTCCGATGGACGGGCAAACTCCAATTTCTCGACTACATAAGGATCATCGATCAACTCCGTCGTGGGAGGGCTGATGTGGTTATCACAAGGATACGGTTTTATTACTTTCCCTTAGCTCTGTACTCTCTCCTGACCTCAAAGATGTTTTTGGCCTTTGTATCGGAAGATGACCTTACACTTCCTTTACCGGAGGTGAGGAAACTTTTGCGACGTGGATGCCGAAGGCGAGTTTGGATGTGCCCTCTGTATCTCCTGCATGCCTTTGTAGTAGATGTGTTAGCGAGTTTAGGATTGATTCTATCCAGCAGAGTTCTGGTTCAAAACGAGGTTCAAAGATCCAACCTACGTAGGTTTTTTTTAAAAGGATCCCAAATTTTTCCACAGATCTTTTTGCCGTTTAGCATGAAAGTAAAAAAGAGCAAAACTCCCACACTGATATGGATAGCCAACGCTCGTCCTGTTAAAAGACCGGAACTTTTCGTCGAGCTTGCCAAACTCCTCCCCGATTACAGATTCGTTATGGTGGGTAGAAACACCGAAAGGTTTGCTTCCTCCTCGCCTAACCTTACAGTTTTGGGAGAACTTTCGCATCGTGAGGCTATGGAATGGTTGGGACGAGCTTGGATCCTGGTAAACACCTCCCTATGGGAGGGTTTCAGTAACACTTTCTTAGAAGCGTGGTTTTTGAGGACATTGGTTTTAACGTTCGGTGTGGATCCGAAGGTGGGCTTGAAAGTCTCCACTCTCCAAGAAGCGAAGGAAAAGATCCTTGAAGTCGTGAGGAATAAGACAATTTTAAGGCAAATAACTGAGAGAGCTTACACTTATCTATTGGAAAATCATGATGAAGATGAGGTGGTCACCCGTCTTTTAAACTTGGTCGTTGGTGAGTGATTTTCAGGCGTATAATTGAGGGTATGCTTGGGTTGGTTCTAGCACAGGGCTTGTATGGACCAGAGGGTGAGGCGTGGCCTCAATACAGGCACAATTACAAGCGCACCGGTTTCTACGTTTGGCCGGCCGAGTGCGTATCTATTTCCCACATGTACGATGTGGTACACGGAAGCATAGATGAGAGTATCATAGGCATGGATGCCAATGGCGATGGAGCGGTGGATATAATAGGTGCCCAGCAATCTTCCAGTGCCTACGGCGTCAAAGCTTTTGACGGTCCCACGGGTTCCGCCCTGTGGGAAACTGGAGGTGACTACTTCCCTGGCCCAGGTATAGCCTCCGTGGCCGCGTCCGACAGCCTGGTTTTCGCCAATGGCTACTACTATTTCAGAGCGCTTAACATAACCGACGGAGCCATACTCTACCAGCACGATAAGCCCGACGGTCGTGGCCCATCACCGGCCATAGCCGATGCCGACGGCGACGGATGCCCAGAGGTTTACACCTCTTACGGTACGGAGGCGGTGGTTCTGGATGGGTGTGCCAGTACGTACACTCCCCTATGGAACTATACCCTTCCGGCTGTAGCTCATGCTCCCGCTTTGGGCGATATAAACGGCGACGGAGAGCTGGAAGTCCTTTACCCACTCACTAACGGTGAGATCTATGTTTTCGATGCCCTAACGGGGAGTTTGCACAGTAGCTTCGCTGCCGGCGTATCCTCCAGTGTGGATATATTCCCCGATTACACCGTGGCTTTGGGTGATGTGGACGGAGACGGTAAGGATGAAGTGGTAGTACCTACAGCTACATCCGTCTCGGTCTATAAGTATGCGGGCTTCATATTCGGTTGGAGGTCGCTCTGGACGGTGAGCGGTTACACCCAAGGATCACCGGTGGCCTTGGCCAACAGGGATGGGGATGGGTTGCCCGATGTTTGGGTGGTGCATGACGGAGAACTGTACGTCTACAAGGGCACCGATGGTTCTCTCTTGGCTAACAGTAGCGGGTTCAACGTAGACGGTGTAGAGGGACGTGGTTATCCTCCCACGTTGGTGGATCTGACGGGTGATCGTTTTCCGGATGTTCTCGCTCCTTCAGGCAATTACTACGTTAGAGTACTGGACGGCCTGAGCTTGACCCTCGTGGGGACCTACGGAACGACACCCTACAGCATAAGCTCGGAAGTGGTGGTCCTTAGACTCGGAGGATCCTTAGCCTTCGCTGTGGGTGACTACTCCTGTCACATAAACGTTTGGGGTGTGTGTCCCTTGGCATGGGACGATCCAACTGGAATTTCGGAGAGGCCCCAGAGGAGTGCGGATCTATCCTTCGTGGAGGGTGGTATAGTAGTATTTGCGAGCAAACCCATCACTTTGAGTATATACGACGTGACGGGTCGCGTCGTCAAAAGGGTTGAGGTCGAAGGTGAAAGGAGGATAGAAACGTCAGATCTGCCCAAGGGGGTGTATGTGGTGCGTTTCGCTGGCAGGACCTATCGCCTCCTGAAGAGGTAGGTTGCGTGGACGGGTTTCTACTTGTAGACAAACCACGCGGGTGGTCTTCACGTCATACTATGAACGTGTTGCAGAGACGGTTGAAGGTTAAAGGAGGGTATGAGGGAACGTTAGATCCATTCGCCACCGGTCTTCTCTTGGTGGGAGTGGGAAAGGCCACCCGCTTTTTCCCCTTCTTCTCCCACCTTCTCAAAGAGTACGTGGCGACGCTCAAGTTAAGTGAGGAGACCGATACTCTCGACCCGGAGGGGGAGGTGGTTGAGACCGTACCCGTTCCTCCGTTGAAAGAGGAAAAGATCAGGGAGGTCTTGAAAGGATTCGTAGGGGAGATTGAACAGATACCCCCGAAGTTCTCGGCTCTTAAAGTGAAGGGAAGGAGAGCCTACGATCTGGCCCGGTCGGGGCAGACGGTGAGGTTAAAACCCCGACGTGTATATGTGGAATCTCTGGAGCTCATCTCGTTTGAGGGAGAGGTCCTGCGTTTCAGGTGTCGTGTAGGTAGGGGCACCTACGTGAGATCCTTGGCCAGAGATATAGCTGAAAGTTTGGGAACTGTTGGACATCTGATTGAGCTTAGGAGGACGGCCGTAGGACGTTTCAGGGTAAAGGATGCTAAGGAACCGCAGGAGATAACTCACGGAGACATCATACCGGTGGAGGAGGCTCTCTACTGGATGGGTACGTTAAAACTGGACGATGAAGTGGGCAGGAAATTTCTAAACGGTATGCGATTGAGGATTAGCGCTCCGGAGGGTTTTCATAGGGTTTGGGTGGGGGAGAGGTTCGTCGGTGTAGGTAGGGTGACTGGGGGTATTCTCAAACCCGAGCGCCTTTTGCCTCGTCGACTTTCCCTATCATGATGCCGGTATCTCTGTCCTCAAATATCTCAACCGGTACTATACTTCCGACCAGGTCTTCCGAAGATTCTACCGCTACTTTCAGATAATTTTCAGTCGTTCCCAAAAGGAGATCCCCCTCTTTCCTCTCAACGTAGAGGTGTAGGATTCTACCCAAGAACCTGCGACGATACTCCTTTTTCTTCCGTCGTATGAGATCCTGAATCCGACGCATCCTAACTTTGCGCACCGAAGCCGGCACCTCACCCATGGAGTAAGCCGGCGTTCCGGGCCTCGGTGAGTATTCAAAGGCATGGATGTAAGCGAAAGGATAGTTTTTCAAGAGTTCCAAGGTTTGGTTAAAATCCTCTTCGGTTTCACCGGGAAAACCCACGATAACGTCGGTTCCGACAGCCAGATCCGGTATGCGGGAGTAGGCCAGATCCAAACGACTTTCGTAGAAAGCTCTGGTATAGGGTCTTTTCATGAGCCTAAGTATGCGGTCACTGCCGCTCTGAACGGAAATATGCAGGTGCGGACAGATGTTCCCTTTAGCGACCATAACGTCTATAAGTCTTTCCGTTATATGGAGGGGACCGATGGAAGAGATGCGAAACCTAACGTGGGGAAACCTGCTGGTCAGTATGTGCAGGAGATCCGGTAGGTCCATTCCCCATTCCTTCCCCCAGTCACCTATCTGGGTGCCAGTCAAGGTGATCTCGCGTGTATGAAAACTCAACTTTTCAGCTTCCTTCAGTATGCGCGAAAGTGATATGGAACGAGATCCACCTCTGGCAAATCTTATAACACAGTATGAACAAGCAAAATCGCAGCCCTCCTGTACCTTCAATATGCCTCTTGCTCTGGTAAAACCCCGCAGGGGTGAGGGATCAGTTATACCGAAGTGGGAGAGTACCTCCTCTATCGAACCGGAGAGATGTGCCTTGTGGTAGGGATTCAACTTGGCCGCACATCCGGTATATATCACCCTCTTCCCTTTACGTAGATGCCTTCTAACCTCCCGCCTACTTTCCCTTTCGGCTTTGTGGGTCACGGCGCAGGAGTTTATCACCACCAGATCAGCTTCATCGGGATTCTCTACGGTTAGAAGACCTATACTTTCCAGTTGACTCCTCAAAAATTCGGTGTCGTACTGGTTACTACGACAACCGAAAGTTTTAAAAAATACTTTCCTACCCAAGACCTATTAATTCTAAGGGGGTAGGTTTTACCTCTCCTGTACCACCACCTTGAGGACCTTTCTTCCCTGTGATCCTACGACAGCAAGCATATACAGACCGGGAGGCACGTTAACGACCAGACTGCATCCCCGATTCTCCTTAATCCTGGTACCGGAGAGCGTATAGAGGGTGAGCCTCGCGTCTATAGGACAGTTCTTTACCCTAACGGTTTGACCACGACGTGCGGGATTGGGATAGACCAGCGAGTTGATCTCCCATCCCGCCACGACCTCCGGTGAGGTCAGGATACTAAGACCACCGTCGGTAGATATATAGAGGCGGTTTTCGTCCGGATTGGCGAGTAGGGTGTAGCGCAGAGGGAAGTAGGAGGTTATGGATACAGGATACCCAGCCAAAGGTGAGTTTTCGGGGGTGTAGGATTTAACGAGGTTGAAATTCTCATCTAATATGAGGAGACCCGTATTGTCGGCTACCCAAACCTTCCCATCAAGACCCACCCAGAGACCCGTTATCTGATGGCCCTGGAGGTATGGACCATCATGGGTTAACGTGCGAAGCGAAACCACATAAAGACCCTGGTCGTTACCTACCAGAAGAGTATCGCCACGGCGAAACATCACGTTGGCACCTATGGGAATGGAACCCACCGGTCGCAGATCCCCATCGTAGAACTTACACTCTCCCTCGGAACATACCACGAGATTCTCTTCGGTGGAGTAAAGGAAGTGGTAGCCGGATCCTACTATGGTGGTGGGTTCGGCCGTTGAATCCTCTATAGCGAACACCTTGGAAAAGCCGAAGGAGTTCCAAGCGGTGGTGTAGAGTTTGCCGTTGAACTCTGCAAAGTCAAAGACGTAAGCGTAATCGTTCAAATCCGAGGGTCTTATGGTGATGGTGTCCGACATATCGGGTCTGTAGGCTTTTACTCCAAAACCGTGATAACCTATCCAGAGCCAACCCCTGGCATACTTGAGGGTATTGACGAATAGAGTGTTGAAGGTATGACCCATAGGCCAAACGGCGCAGGAATACTCCACCCCTTTACCACAGAGAATAAGACTGTCCCCCAGTTCTACCATACCGGTTATAGAAGTGAAGCCTAAACCTCCCGTTTTAAGGCGCCACATATCTGGAAGTCTGTATATCCCCAGCCCTATCATGTAGGAAGGATCTCGCAGATAACCGAAACTGACGTATCCTCTTCCCAAAAACCGCACATCTCCGTCTCTAACTCGCTGGGTATCACCTCCCACCTCCGGAAGCTTGAAGAGGGCCCTAAGGGCTGCTATCCAGAGAGTGTCGTTAAGGGAAAGGACGGCCGAGACCTCCACCGAATCTAAGGAGACGTTGCCCAAAGTGTCTCTAAGGCCAGAACGGGTGGCAAATACCCAACTACCACCGAAGGTATCAACGTCCAAAACGTCGTATCCGGTGAACAACGTGTCCCAGGCGGACTCCACGTAGAAGCTATCGGTGGGTGCTATAAAGGCCCAACCGGTACCCACCACCACGATACTGTCCCCAAATAGTTTTAAGCCGTTGGCGGAAGCGATGCTCCTTGGGAATGGGATCTCAACCGTATCACTTAAACGGAGTGCAGTAGGTTTGGTCTTACCCAGAATGAAGAGAAAGTCTCCCCTTTTCCTTATCCTACGAGCTCCTAGAATCTCTTCGGGATCATCAAAGGTTATGAGGTTAATATCTTTAAACGAACCATCTTCAAAGTACTGAAGTCCTCCCCGCGTTAGAACCCATAGACCTCCCTCCTCGCAGGCTACAGATATAACCTGCGTGCTGCGCAGACCGTCCATCTTTGTAAAGCTCTTGAGGATCGTACCACCGTCGCTTAGGAGAAGACCTCCGGCCGTTGCCATGAAAACGGTATCGTTCCGGCGGCACACATCCAACAACAACTCGGTGTTGGTCCACAACTGCCATCCCTGGCTTAAAAGGAAGAGCATAGAGGAGATTTTACACCCGCAAGGTTGTTTTCTCTATCGGGCTTCAACTTCGGAAAGCAGGATTGGACCTTCGGATTTTACGGTTATAACGGTGGGTCGCGCTCCTATGGAACGGGTGGGTAGGAGTACGCCATCCCTTTCGGTGAGGTTAAAGCTTAAAGCGTGTGAGCCTGGTGAGAGCTGTACTTCCTTAAGGTAAAACTCTCCATCATACCAGTACTTTATTTCAACCTTAACCGGAGTGGTAAGGAGTGTGCGCAGCTTGAAGCTAACTGTTTTAGCTCCATGTTCCACAGTCTCATACACGATTCCTGCAGCCTCCACGACGTAGTCACCCCTGATCCTTTGAGATATTATAACCCCCTCGTCCGTTGCCATCCAGGTGAGTATCCAGAGCATATTTCACCTCCTTATCACCTTTTTGAAACCCTTCCGCGTGCGCACAAAGTATACGCCGGCGGGTAATTTTTCAATGCCCCCGATTAGAATGCGGCGTCCGTCGGCGGAATAGATCTCTACGTTTTCATAGTCTACGATAGCCCTTTCACTTTCTGTGATCCCCGTCCACACGACGGGAGCGTAGGCCATGAAAACGTGCCAGTGGTCGACGACGCTGTTATCGGAAAAGAAGACGTAAACGTAATTACTATCGGCCCAAGCGTCTATGTAGTGGCCGGGCCAACAGTCTCCGGAGTAGCCCACATTGCTGGCTCCCCCGCACCCGCTTCTATCTATAAAGGGGAAGTAGTAGTCGGTTACTCTGATAGCTGGTTGCCAGGTGGTACCTCCATCCTCGGATTTGGAGTAATACAAGGCCCATTGGCCGGAACCGGCCCTATCATCGTACCAGAACACGTGGAGGTTCCCGTAGGGATCGGAGGCGATGGCGGGCATGTACTCGTTGGCGGAGGGTTGATCGGATACCTTAACGGGACTACTCCAGGTTCTTCCACCGTCGTTAGACACCACGACCTCAACGTCCCAGCTGTAGTATCCGGCATCGGCCATATACACCACGGCTAAATTTCCCTTACCCCAACCGGCTCCTTGATACCCCGCTGGATAAGGGTTGGAGGAGATGTCAGTACTCATACACGCTGCGGTAGAGGATCCCGACCAGGTGGCACCGTCAAGGGAGGAGGCCACTTTTATGTATATGCAAGGGGATGAGTAATCCCACCACAGGGCATAGAAGAGTGAGTCGTCCTGGGCAGCCATGGGTACGCCTCCACTCGGTGAAACCGTTGCCCTTGCCCAGGAATCGCCGTTGTCGTATGAATAGGCCGATCGGAGTTCATAGCTGCAGTAGTCGGCGTAGATAACTACTAACGTATCGTTACGGTATGCGATCCATGGATGATCCGTACTGTTGCATGCGCTTATATTTTGGGGGATAGTCCACGTAATGCCGTAGTCGTAAGTCTTGGCGTAGCCCGTCTCGTAACCACCCAAGTATATACGATGTATAACCGTATCGGTTATTCTTACTACGGGATCACAGCATTCGCTGGAAAACCCCCGCGGTGCTCCCCAGGTGCGACCGGAGTCCGAGGAGGCCTCGTAGTCGTTCCCACCACTCACATCGCTTATCCATCCTACGCCTCCGACTTCATAGAGAACTGCCCCAGAAACTTCCATGTGACTGGTGGTGTCAGGTCTATTGTCGACCCTTATCGTAGTGAAGGGTACATCTCCCAAAAGCACGATCAACATGTCCCTTCTATTGTACAGCGGTAAAGTCAAAAGTTAAGGGACACCTTCAAAGAGAAGTTCCAGAACTCTTTGCCCTTCTCTTTGCGTTTCATGGCCGCCATCTCACCACCTGGGAACCGTGAGGCCACGCCCACGCCGACGTTATCGGGTCGCACCTCGTAGGTCAATCCTACCTTTCCCTTCCCCAGGCTCACCGCTGGTATCCAGCCGGAACTGTAGATGTCAAACTTGCGTATCAGACGGTAGTATATGGAGCTGTCAGCGACAAAGCGCCCCCTGTCCCAAAATCTCAACCTCAGATGTAGTTCCTTTTCCTTTCGGTAATGCATTTCCAGATCCAGGTACCTGTACAGGGAGTTATCGGCCGGTTTGAACCGGTATAGCGTATAGATGGCCACTATTTCCGAGGCGAAGGTTAGGTTTTTCCAGAAACGTTCCGTTCCCAAAAGGTACCTGATCAGAGTGCGTGTATCCGAGGATCGGCTGGCATCTATAAGCACGTAATCCTCCCGCCGTCTACGAAGATATACATTCCACTCCCTCCAGTTTAACCTTCCTCCCACTATCATATCTCTGTAGGCCATGGATTGACTTCGCATGGCACCTTGGTATAGGTTCAGGGTACGGCTAACCCCCATCCGAAGGATGAACCTGTTAAAGATTTCGGGGGTGTACTCGAAGGAGCTCATTTCCTCTACGCCTCCGGTAGGTTCCGAGATACCCGGATAATTGACCCGGCTGATCTCTCCCACGATTTTAAAACGATGGACGAAGGTGCCCATATCAACCTTCAGGGAGGTTCTACCTTGTGCCTTCCATCTCCTTTGGCTTTTGATGGGTGACGAGGGGTACTCCTTGGATGAATATCCCGCCGAGAAACGATAGGAGAGCCATCCTTCCCTTTCCAGATAGGGCAAAAATTCGTATCTTCGCAGATCCTCCGAGTAGGAAGGGAGGCTGTAAATGGCACGCGTATACGCCAAAAGTATTCCCAAACCGTGCCCCTGAATCTTAAGATGAGGTGACCCTCTTAACTCCAGAGACTTCAGAAGGGGACGCAGTTCAAGACGTCCTCTCCCGAAACTCCTGGTGTACTCAACCACCAGACCGGAGTTGTTTATATACTGTTCCGAACCTATCACCCTCGCATCCACCCCAATCCTCCAATGATCCTGCACGTATCTAAGACCCAAGGAGTACTCACCAGCCGAGGAGGATCTTATATTGTCAGAGAAAACCTCCCACCAACTTTGACGGTAGGTGAACGAAAGCTTCTGGGTACGTTTGTTTATGGATAGAGATACGTATTCTTGGGCAGCCAGGTGAAAGTAAGGAGTTTGGAAAAGTACATCCGTCCAACCATAGTCGTCGTAGAAGTAATGGCTAACCTCTAAAAGACCAACCAGACAGTTATTTTACAGTGGTTGTGTAGTCACACAACCTTCAAAAGGGGCTTATAATACCTACCGTGTTGCCGATACTTTTGGGCCTAACAGTGAGGCAATGGGATTCACTGATCGGAACCTATCCGGAGATAGAACCCTATCTCCTTTACGCCAAGATGAAGGATCCATCCACGCCTAAGAGTGCCTACGCACGCCTTTTAAAGAGAATATGCAAGGATAATAGGACTGCCTGTAGGTTGGCATGCGAGTACGCGGCGGATAAAAGATCTTCAGCTGTAAAAATCCCCCCTTGCCCCGAAACCTATACGGTTTTATCGTTCCTTTACAAAAAAACCAACAAAATTGACTATCTTATAAAGATAGCAAGAAAATTCCCAAAAAGCCGTGAGGCAAAGCAAGTATTGAACATGAGCATCTCTCCCGTCCTCAAGCTGATGGTCCTCTACAGAAACGGGCGTTACAAGGAGGTACTCAAGTTGGCAGATACTTCCGATCCTCGACAGCGTTCCTACTATCTACTGGCCAAGTGGAAAGTTTCCGGTATAACCTACGACCAGATCCTCCAACTTCCCCCTAAATTTAGGAAAGGACCCCTGATAGATGCGTTGGTGCGTTACTTGAATGCAGAGAACTACGATTCCATACGGTTGGCTCTTTTGGAACTGATAAAGCTTGGTGATTATGAAAGAGCTTACAGGGTGATGTCCTCGGAAGTGGCCAAACCTTTTTTAAGATATGAGGGGTCGGACCTATACGTGAGGTTAAGATCTACCGCTGATCCCGATATCCTTTCCGCGTCGGCTCTGGTTTGGTTGGGTCTTGGAGCTTACGGTGTGCATTATCTTGAGGATGCTTACGGATGGTTCTCTAAGGCTCGTGAAAAGGCCCGAAAGGGATCTTTCGCTTGGACCCAGGCGACGTTTTGGCTCTACCGTATAACCGGAAGGAAAGAACACCTGGAGGACCTCAAGAGGTACAACCCGATCAGTTACTACTCACTGGAATTGGGGCTACGACCCGTGTGGAACGACTCTGCATGGGATACTTTAGGCTCCCTAAGGAATTACCGGATAGGTAAAATTTTGGAGGAGATAGCCGGTTGGTTCGTAGCCGTAGAGTGGTACCTCAAGGATGTGCCGTCGGCTTACAGACGGGCCAAAGAACTCCATAGGGAGGGTAATTTTCTACGTCTTTCGTATTTTTTGGCAGCTCTGTATTCAAGGATGCCTAAGGAGAGGGGTATTCCTCGGTGGTGGGCCGAGATGTCCTTTCCCCTAAGCATCTATCGCCGGGAGATAGATTCGGCAGCCAGGGAATTCGGTGTAGATCCTCTACTCCTAAGGGCTATCGTGAGGGAGGAGTCCCGGTTTAGGAGTAAGGCCCGATCCAGGGTAGGAGCTATAGGATTAGCCCAAGTTATGCCCTTTAACTTCAAGCGGTTTCGAGAGATCTTCGGTGAGAGAATAAGAAACAGGTACGACCCCCTAACGAACCTGCGGGTGGGAGCTTGGCTTCTTTCATTGGCTATGGAAGAGTACGTCTCACCTCATCTATCCGCCGCCGCTTACAACGCGGGACACGCCGCTTTGAACCGTTGGTTGTGCGATTACGGGTATGAACTTTTGGATTTCTATTTATTCGTAGATATTATTCCTTATAACGAGACTCGCAACTACGTACGGAGGGTTATGCGAACCTACCACATGTACCGATTCCTCCTGGATAGTCCCTTCGGTTCCAATTTAGAATGGGCTCCATGATAGCGATTTTAGGTTCCACGGGAACGTTGGGAAGAGCTTTGAGAGACAGGTTGAAGACTGGCAAGTTTCACAGTCGAGATGATTTTGACCTGCGAAACACGAAGGATGCATCAAGATTTTTAGACACTTTCCTCGAGAATGTAAACGTGGTTATAAATGCGGCTGCATACACCGACGTAGACGGCGCCGAGAGGGATCCGGTCTCCGCTCTTTTGGTAAATGCTCAATTTCCAAAGCTCTTAGCCTCATGGTGTAGAAGGAACGGAGTGCGACTGATACACGTTTCTAGCGATTACGTTTTTGATGGAAGGGTGGGTTTCTACGCTGAGGATTCTCTTCCTCAACCTTTGGGTGTGTATGGAAAGAGCAAACTTCTTGGTGAGATATACGTTTTGGAAGAGTTCCCCGAAGCGGTGGTAGTACGCACATCTTGGCTTTTCGGGCCCGGAGGACGCAACTTTTTAAGCCGTCTTCCTCTGAAACTCATAAAAGGTGAGGACATATACGCCCACGACGAGCAGGTAAGCGTTCCCACCTATTCCCCCTTTCTGGCCCAGGTTTTACTGGAGATGGTGGAGAATTTCCCGAGGGGTGGTATATACCACGTGGTAGGGTCGGTTCCCACCACACCCTTTAGGGCTGCCCTCCTTCTGGCGTCGGATCTGGGATCCGGCTCGCGTCTTCATCAACTTCCGGCTGGTGTCGCTATGAAAATTCGTCCTCGCAGTTCGGTTCTTCTATCTACCAGACTGGATCTGAAACCCGTTTCTCTGGTCGAAAGCGTTAGATCCTACCTGAAGAAGTTGAATGTAACTCCGCTAACCTGAAGGCCTCTTTCATATCCCAACCGGATTCCTCTAAGATCCTCTCGGCATCCTCCTCTTCTAAGTTAAACTCTTCCATCAATGTCCTTACGGCCCGCGCTTTTAGTTTTTGTGAGGTAGGGATCATTCCCACCATCCTTCCCCTCTCCACCTTACCCATGATTACAGCCCCTATAAGTGAAACTGCATTTAGTATGACCTTCTGCACTGTGGCCGACTTCATACGGGTGGAACCCGGAAGAAGTTCGTAACCCACATCCACACATATACGCAGCTGGGCATCTATCCTCACGTAGGAGCAAGGATTCGTAGTGATCAGTGCAGTGCGTGCGCCGAGTTCTTCGGCTTTGAGAATGGCCCCTGCCACGTAGGGGGTTCTTCCGGAGGCGGATAGGCCTATAACCAGATCCTTGGGACCCAGTCCCAGCCGCGTCACGGCTCTTTTCCCCCCACGTTCAGAGTCCTCCGCTCCTTCCTTGGAAGCGAAGACAGAATCTTTACCTCCTGCTATTAGCCCTACGACCCTGTCCCTGGCTATACCGAAGGTAGGGAACATCTCGGCCGCTTCCATTATGGCCAGCCGTCCCGATGTACCTGCTCCCAGCAGAACGATCCTACCGCCACCCTTTAAAGTTTCGGCCCACCACGTTGCCAATCTCACGATCTTCTTTGAGCTGGAGACTATCTTCAGTATAGCCCGTGCGTTCTCCTCGGCGAGCCTTTGTACAATTTCACCAGGTGATAGTTCACTTAGATCTACCTCCTTCCTTTCGGTGGAGAGGTCTTCTAACTCTTTCAGAACATCCCGAAAGTTCACAGTATGTCCAGGGATATGGGTTCTATGCGTTTTCGGGCGCTTAGGATCTCATAGCGTTCATCTATCCTGTCCAAGATACGTTCAAGGATGGAGTCTAAACCTTGCGAACCGTTTCCAACCAACACATAGGCAACGGTGGTTAATTGCCATTTATCTCGGTTTTCCAGTTCCGAGAAAGCAGCGTTGAACTCGCGAGATATGGCTCTCAACCTATGAATATACTTCCGCTTTTCCTTTAATGAACGCACAAAAGGCAAATGGATTTCCACCACCAAGATGCCCAGCATGGCTGTCGTTACTTTTGGGTACCCTCGGTCTCACCCTCCTCCTTGGGCTGCTCCTCGCTTTCCTCCTGGATGGGTTGTTGTCCTTCTTGTTGAGGAGTCTCGTTGAGTACAGGTTCACTCTCCTGGTCCGCTGGCACCTCCGGTGGTTTATCAAACTGACCGTACCACCATCTCTGTACGTAGGTGGTGGGTACATGTACCCTATGGCATCCTTTGCAGTTCTGCACGTACAGGGAGGATAAGGTACGGCGGAGAACAGCCTTGCTCGGTACCCTCTTGTTGGCCTCCTTATCCAAGTCACTCACGAGTTCGCCTATCGTGGGTGTGGTAAAGAGATACGGATCGGTGTCGTGGCATTTGGAACATAGGCTCTGGTTGTAGTTGAACCTCTTAACGAAGCGGCGCACACTCTGACGTAACTGCTTCCGTGATCCCTTGTCTATACTGCGCAGTATCGTGTAGTAATCCCGCTGGAGTTCCCTCTTGAATTCCCGGTAAGGCATCTTCTTTCGCTTTATAGGATCTCTTACCATGAAGGTGGCCATGTTGGAACGACGATCCCTCGTTTGCCAGTAATAACGGGCGTAGACGCGGGGGATCTCTGTTATATGGCAAGCTCTGCAGGAGTATTCTATCTTCTTAACGAGAGCCTTGGCTTTTTCACTAACCTTTTCGGTCTTTCCTATGGCTTTCTTATCCTTCTCTATCTGCTCTTGGGAGGTGGTATCGGTGGAGTCCTTTATAAAACCGAGTTCCTTACCGAGCTGTTCCACCTCATCAAGAAGGAACATATCCTTCCAATCCGGTACAAGATCGGCTACGAATTGGTAGTAATCTTTGAAAAGGAAGTAGGAGACCTCCGCATCCTCCCTGTTGAAGAAGAGTGCGTTCAGATCAACAACCAGATCGTAGAAACGTCTACCGAGCGTATCCATATAGGCAGGATAAGTCTTGGCCTTTCTGGCTACAGGTGGATAGTAGTTGTCAAGGCTCTTGGGAGGAAGCTCATAGACGTAATCTCCGGCCTTGAATTCCGGTAGGCCTTTCCTCTCCCCGCCTTTCTCCTCATCGGAAGCGGGGGTTTCGGATTGAGATGTTTCCTCTTGAATCGTCGGTTCGGTAGGTGTCTCTTGTGGTTGGGGCTGGGGCATCTCGGCTTCCAAGGATTCGGTGGCCGATTGTGGTTGGGGATCAGATTGGGCCAGTAGTATAGCTGTCCCCGTTATTATTGCGGCAAAAATTCCTACTCCGAAAAGTTTACGCATAGGCCGTTAGTATATCCCCGAAACGTTATCTGTGAAGGGAGATGTAACGATCTTTAACGTGGTGTAATCTCCAAACGAGTGCATCGCGTATCCTTAATCCTCCTCCTTACTCTCATAGAATCCAAGGTCTATGGAGAAACTCTTCTATCCGGACAGTATCATAGTGTTTGGGGCTTCTCCTCGCCCTGGAAACTTGGGTCGTGTGATCGTGGGTAACCTTCTAAGGTTTAATTACCCCGGAAGGATATACATGTATTCGCCCCGTGGTGGTGTTCTGTACGGTCAGCAGATAATAAGCGATCTAAACGAGGTTCCGCCTGGTATAGATTTAGCCGTGATAATCACACCGGCCAACACCGTGCCCCACATTCTGGAGGTTTGCGGCAAGAAGGGGATAAAGAGGGTGGTGATAGAGTCGGCCGGCTTCGGGGAGTTCGCTGAGGACCGTAAAGTCCTGGAACGTCAGATGCTGGATATAGCCGAGAACTACGGAATAAAATTCGTGGGTCCCAACGGTCTCGGTATCATAAACATGGAGAAGGGGGTAGTTTTACCCTTCACGGCCATGTATCCGGAGACCACCAAGGCCGGTAACATCTCCATCCTCTCCCAGAGCGGTGGTATCGGACTGTCCTACATAGACCTACTGTCCTTTGAGAATCTAGGGATAAACAAGTTCGTGAGCTTGGGAAATAAACTCCAGATGGACGAGAATGACTTCTTAGAGTACCTAAACGCCGACCCCTCCACCCGAATCGTCGGCATGTATCTGGAAGGAATAAAGGATGGGCGACGCTTCATGGAGGTCGGCAAACATGTGACCAAACCGGTGATAATCCATAAGTCCAATACGGGGACGTCCAGTCAGAATATCGCCAAATCCCATACGGCATCTCTGGCTGTAGATGATAGAATAGTAGATGCGGCTATCCGACAGCTGGGTTTCGTTCGGGTACATACCCTCCACGATATGATAAACGCCGCCAAGGCTTTCTCTCTACCGCCTATGAGGGGCAATCGCTTGGCCGTAATCTCCCGTTCCGGAGGTCATGCCGTGGTGGCAGCTGATGCTGTTGACGAGTACCACTTCCAGTTGGTTCCTTTCTCCGATCGCTTCCTCAAGGAAGTGCGCAAGTACTTCCGGGCCAACGTGATAAATCCGACCAATCCCCTTGACTTGGGTGATATGTTCGACTTCAACCTGTACGTGGCTGTAATAGAGCAGGCTCTGAAAGAAACCCAGCTGGACGGCCTGGTCTTTTTGCATGTGTACTCACCCAACCAGGCCAACATCTCCCGTCCTCTCATTCCAAAGATAAAAGCTCTTTCCGAGAAGTACGACAAGCCCATAGCCGTGGTGATCTTTAGTACGCAGGAGGAGGTGGCCACTGTCAAGAAGATGTACGACTTCCCCCTCTTTGACGAACCGGGAGATGCCCTCAAGGCTCTGGCCGTCAGTCGCGACTACTACATCTACAAACCCCGGTTCATGGATACCCACAACCCCGCCGTTATAGACGTCCAGAGGGTGGCCGGAATATTAGAGGGAAAGGACAAGCTGGATCTGGTTGAGTCTCTGGCTTTGATAGAGGCGATAGGCATAAAGGTGGCCCCTTACCGTTTCGTCCCTTTGGATGAAGATCCTATCGGTTACGTGAAGGGGCTTCGTTACCCCCTTGCCGTTAAGATTGTGGCCGACGAGGGAATACACAAGACGGATGTAGGAGGAGTTGCTCTGAACGTGAAGGACGAAGAGATGCTCCTAAAGAGGATCAAGGAGATGAAGGAAAACGCTCATAGGCACGGCGTGAGATTCAAGGGTTTTCTGATACAGGAGATGGTAAAGAGCCGACGTGAACTTATAGTAGGGGCCAAGCACGATGAACTTTTCGGCCACGTGGTTCTATTCGGTCTCGGTGGGATAATGGTTGAAGTTTTTAAGGATGTCTCCTTGGGTGTGATACCCTTCGGGAGACCTTGGGTTCAACACATGGTTAGGAGCATAAAAGGTTACAACATGCTGGAAGCTTTCAGGGATGAACCGAGAGCTGATATTCCAGCCATAGAGGATGCCATTTTGAAGGTTGCCAAACTGGTGGAGAAGTTCCCCCAGATAAGGGAGTTAGATATAAATCCCCTGTTCGCACTTCCGGAAGGGGAGGGAGTGGTAGCAGTAGATTCGCGAGTGATATTAAGATAGGGGTATGATGACAGAGGAGGTGAAGGTAAAGGTTCTGGTGGAAATTTTAAAATCAGGTTGCCGAAAAACGATTAATGAGGGATAGGGAAGTATTTCCTTCAGGTTTTATGAGCCTCAGTGTTTTAGACAACGCTTGGGAAGGAATAGGTTTCCTACAGTTGCATTCTAAGGTTGAAGAAGTGATGGAAGAGTTACGATCCTTCAATCTACCCGCGCTTCCCACTCATGAGGTGGGACGTTGGTCCGCACCTCTATCAGCTGATGGAAGGATACTGCTAATAGGGAACGAGCGTCGTGTTCAACCTTTTATCGTTGAGGTAGGATCAAAGATCAATGTCCAAGATTTTGCAAGGCAATTGGTAGATATTGGGTTCAATAGAGTTGAATTCGCAGAGAAACCCGGAGAATTTGCCATAAGGGGGGGAATACTTGATATAGTATTTGAAAACGATGCCTACCGTATTTTGCTTCTGGGTGACGAAGTGGAAGAGATCCGGGAATTTTCCCCCTTCACGCAGTTGAGCACGGGCAGGATACGAGGTTTCTTATTTCTCATTCCCTCTACAAAAGATCTTAGGGTAGTGGAGATACGGGTTCCCTATAGGCATGTGAGATTTAATCCGCCGTTTGGAGACTTTAGGAAGGCACGGGACTATGTGGGGTATCTACGTCGTTCCGGATATGAGATTCTCTTTGCGGGTAATCCTATAAGGTTGGCCCTGTTTGAGGGGTTGGGTGTTAAGCTCTTACCTGGGAACCTATACGAAGGGTTCGTCGACGATGAACGGAAGAAGGCTTACATAGGTGAGTGGGAGATACTTGGCGCAAGACCCGGAAGGCGATCCCTCCTCCTATCCAGGGTAAAGATAAAGACACCCCGTTACCTGGAGTCAGGTGATTACGTGGTGCATGAAGATTACGGTATAGGAGTATTCTTGGGCCTTGAAAGAAGGGAGGTAGGTGAGGTGATACTCCTACAGTACTCCGACGGAAGGTTGTCGGTTCCCGTCTATAAGACGAGTAAGTTGAGTAAGTATGTAGGTCCCGAAGGTTACGATCCGCCAATATCCTCGTTGAATCGCAAGGCCTGGGAAAAGGACAAAGCTAAGGCACTGCTTGAAAGTTCGGATATAGCTCGTCGAATTCTCAATCTCATGGTTGAAAGGCGAGTTCCAAGGGGGTATCGCTACACTTCGGTGCCTAAAGAGAGGGAGTTTTGGGCTACGTTCCCTTACGACGAGACCGAAGATCAGAGGCGAGCTTTAGAAGATATTTTGGGGGATCTGGAGAGTGATTTCATCATGGAGAGGCTTCTTATAGGTGAGGTGGCCTTCGGCAAAACGGAGGTAGCTTTAAGGGCTGCCTTTAGGGTTTTGGGCCATGGTCGGTCGGTCGTTTGGCTCGTCCCAAGTACGCTTCTGGCCCAACAGCATTACAGGAATTTTTTGCCGAGGTTGAAAGAGTTCGGCATGCCGGTCTATGTGGTCTCTCGCCTTATGAGAAATGTAGGTGAGGGACCAGCTCTATACGTGGGAACCCATGCCCTCTTGAGAATGAAACTTGAAGATGTAGGGTTGGTAGTGGTAGACGAGGAACAACACTTTGGAGTACTCCAGAAGGAACATTTCAAGGCTTTGAATCCAAAGGCCGATTACCTTTATCTTTCGGCTACTCCCATACCCCGCACGTTAGCCTTAGGACTTGAGGGAATTGTGCAAGTTTCCTACCTACGGACACCTCCGCCGGGGCGTCTTCCCGTGATCACCTACATAGGCAAATACGATGATCGCTTGGTCATCGAGGCTATAAATAGAGAGTTGAAAAGAAACGGCCAAGTGTTCTACGTATTCAATCGCATAGAAGGTTTGGAGGGAGTGTTAAAAAGACTACGGGAGCTTTTACCCGGTGTTCCTATGGAGATGTTGCACGGACGTATGCCACGGCGACACGTGCGCCGTGTCATGGAGGATTTTTACGAAGATCGCGTAAAGGTACTGGTTTCCACGGCCATAGTGGAGGCCGGTCTTGACTTTAGAAACGCCAACACTCTGATAGTTGAATCACCGGAGAGGATGGGTCTTTCGCAGCTCCATCAACTTAGGGGAAGGGTAGGACGTTGGACAGTGCAGGCCTACGCCTATCTCCTCTATCGTCCTCCCTTAAGCCGTGAGGCCAAAAAACGATTGGACTTCTTAGCTATGTATTCCTCTTTAGGTGAAGGTTACAAGCTGGCGATGAGGGATCTTGAGCTTAGAGGTATGGGTGAACTTCTGGGGATAAAGCAACACGGCAAGGCCGCCAAAGTGGGCTTCAAACTCTATTTGCGCTTCCTAAGGAGGGCCTTGGGTTTGGAGAGGGAAGGGAGGATCAGAGAGGACCCCCAAGCCTATATACCATCCGATTACATAAAGGATGAGGATCGTAGGATCGAGTACTATCTGCGCCTGGCGGATGCTTCCTCACCTCCGGAGATAGAGATGCTGCACCGGGAAATGGAGGACATATTCGGCCCACCCCCAAAACCTGTTCTAAGGCTTTTGAATCTACACCTAAAAAGGGTGGAAATCACTTGATGGGGGTGGCTTTTAAGACCTCACGAAGTACATCCTCAACGCCTATACCCTCAGCCTCGGCCCTAAAGTGAAGGATTATCCTATGCTTTAAGACGTCCCAAAAGAGCTCCTTAACCTCATCGCTCGTAGGCACCGCCTTGTCCCTAAGGTATGCCAAGGAGCGGGCGGCCCAGACCAAAAACTGGGATGCGCGGGGGCCAGCGCCGTACTTGACGAACTCTTTAACTATCTTCGGAGCCTTCTCCTCCTGTGGTCGGGTGTTTCTCACGAGCCTAACGGCGTAGGATACGACGTGATCCGGCACCGGTAAGGTGGCGGCTTCCCTCTGAAGGCGCAGAATATCCTCACGGTCCATAGCCTGTGAGATCTCCTTGAGGGCGTTGAAGCCACTCAACATGGCTATCTTAACCTCATCCTCGTAGGATGGATAGGAGACGTCCATCTCCATAAGGAACCTGTCCAGCTGGGCCTCCGGCAGGGGGTAGGTTCCCTCCTGCTCTATGGGGTTTTGGGTGGCCAAGACGAAGAAGGGGTCAGGCACATCATAGGTTTTGCCGGCGTAAGTTACCTTCTTCTCCTGCATAACCTCAAGGAGAGCCGCTTGGGTTTTTGGGGGAGCACGGTTTATCTCATCGGCCAGTACCACGTTGGCGAAGACTGGCCCTCTAACGAACACGAAGCTGTTCCCCTGGAAGATCTCGCTGCCGGTTATATCCGAGGGCATAAGGTCAGGGGTAAACTGGATGCGATTGAACGTCAAACCCAAGGCTTTGGCAAAGGCCCTAACCAAAAGCGTCTTAGCCAACCCCGGAACTCCTACGATGAGAACGTGGCCCCCAGTTAAGAGGGCTACCGATAACTTCTCCGTAAGGGAATCCGCTCCCACTACGGCTTTGGAAATCTCCCTGCGGAGAGCGGAGAACTCACTTCTCAACGTATTCTACCTCTTTCCTAAAGCTTTCCAGCATCGATTGGTACGCCTTCTCTAAACGTTCAGCTAGATCGTTGCTTAGAATAAAGTTGCGATCCTCATCTTTGACCTTGAGACCAGCCCAAACCCCCTCATCCTCCACTACATTCCATTTGGAAAGGTCCACGTTCCACATCTGTACATCCTTTGGAGGACGCAAAACCCACTCTTGGGGTAGTTCCTTTAGGATTTCGCGCATTAGATCAGCATCCCTCGGATTTACCAGAACGCTCACGTTTTGGCCCATATGGGGCACTGTTTCTTCCAAAAGTCTTTTGAGTACATCTCGGTAGCGATTTCTATCTTCCACCACCCCACGCAGCGCCTCTAAAGCTTCAGATTTGGCCGAGGCAAGGATCTCTATCTGGGCACGCAGTATTTTAGCTCTCGCTTGGCTGTAGTAGTGGGATAGGAAGGAGTGGTAGCTCTGCGTGTATGTACTATCGGCCAGAAGGCGGTAATCGTTTAATATGTCCTCTACCTCCAACTGGGCCCTATGAAGTATCTGGGAGGCCCGCTCGTAGGCCTCGTTGAGGATACGTTCGACCTGCCGGCGGACCTCCCTTCTTATGAGTTCTCTCAAGGCCACTTCCTCAGCGAAGAATAAAGAGGGCAGCCACGAACCCCACAATCACGATGGTCTCGGGGAGGGCTAAGAGTAGCAGAATGGGGATCTGTAGACTCTTGTCCTCGGCTAAGGCACCGGCACCGGCAGCACCTATTTTGGCCTGCGCGTATCCCGTGGCTAAGGCGGAGAATCCCACGGCCAACCCGGAACCTATATAGGCGGCCCAGCCTTTACTGGCACCGGCCTCGGCGGCCATAAGAAAACCCACACTGAACATGAGCAAAAGCGTTATGCTGAAAAAGGTTGCAAGTAGCCTCTTCATATTCTACCTCCTTTTCTTATAGGTGTGAAAATCCTGCTCGCAGGCAGGAAGAACTTAGTAAAGGCCTCCACAAACTGGAGTCGCATCCCCTGAATCGTAGGGTCTACTATCCCTAGGATGAAAGCTAAGAGGTGGAAGGCTACGACTACGGTTATGGCGAAGAGGGGCATGGGGATCATGTCTGCGAAGTGGTTCGCTACCTCGGCTAGCATGGCAGAAGCCAGCCCTACAGCGGTCAAACGGGCGTAAGAGAGGACGTTCCCAAAAGCGGAGAATATCTCTATCTGACCTACCAGTCCCTTTATCACACCTCCGGACTTGGTTTCACCGATGAACACCAAGATGGCCCCTATAACGAAGGATGCGGCTCCCAATGGAGTTAGGATGGAAGAAAAGGCAGAGATAGATTTGAGCCAGGGCCGTTCCATGCCTATCGCTCCAAGGTTCGAAACAATTAAGAAGAAAATTCCAAGTATGGCGAAGAACCTTCCCAGTTCAAACAGAGCGTGGTCTATATGTCTCAATACCCAGTTGTTCCAAACCCCTATAAGCATGCTCAAGAGTATCTGGAAGAATCCGAAACCTATAGCTATGAAGAGCAAATCCATAATGTTGTGGGTCCTGTGAAAGAGTGGCTCTATTATACCCATCTTTATACCCCAATCCCCGAAAATCTCTCCAAAGATGAGGCCGAAAATGACGGTTATGAGGGAGTTTATGAAGTAAACCATGGATAGGTTGTGCCCTTGGGAACCGGGTTTGGTTACTCGCGATAGCACCCAAAACAGGAACATCCCCACGATGCCGTATCCAGCATCCCCAAGCATGAATCCGTAGTACAGCGGGAAGAAAAGCGCTATTATCAAAGTGGGATCAAAGGTTTTGTACACAGGCGGAGCATACACGTCCAGAAGACTTTGGAACCACGAGAGAGGCGGCCTGTTCTGAAGTGCGACGGGGACGTTTTCGTATTCGGCCACCTGTGGCTCCTCGGTCTTTATAAAGGCATCGGGATCCACTCTATGGAGGAGCGTTTTTAGCTCCGAAAGTCTGTGGGCTGGTATCCATCCTTTTACGAAGGCCAGAAATCGCGATGCCGAGAAGCTTTTCTCTTTCCAGCGAAACAGGTTTAAAAGATCACGGGCTACGAACTTCTGGCTTCTGAGGAAGTTGGCGTATTTCTCTTTCAGTTCCTTCAAGATGTGCCTTAACTCCTCTATACGCTTGGGCAAAATCTCCTGCAAGGCCTTACGTACCTCGTTCAAATTGGCGTACCCCTTAGGTGGTTTGAGCAGAGTGAAACCCTTTTGAACTAGGGTATTCTCTACATCCCCGTGATTTTTATCCTGCACATCAACTATGACCGCCACCTTCCCATCTACCATCCTTTCCGTGTAGGACAGACCCAGCTTTTCCAGAAGTTCAAACAGCAACCCCTTTGCAGCTATCTCTCCACGCCCCAAAATCACAACCAGGGGATTACCCTCCGGGAGTGCCTCCGAAAGTGCCAAGTAGTCAAGCAGACGTTTCCTTTCCTCCTCCAGCATCTGGAGTTGCCTGCCCACCTGAACCACCTCTGATCTGATGTTTTGTACCTTTTCAAGATCCAGTTGGGATTCCACTGGCAGATCCTCTAACTCCCCAAAAAAGGCCTCCACCTCTGAAATGAGGCTTAGGATCTTTCTGGCCCTTTTGCGCTCCTCCTCCTCCTCTTTCGACAGAGGAAACCGATGCTCTCCCGTATATTCCTCAATGTGGAAGTTGCCCCAGTAGGACAGGGTGTTCAAAAGTTTCTTCCATTTTTCCTTTGGAACCGCTATCTCCACCTTCAGGATTGGCACGTGCATGGAGTGGGTATTATACTGCGGCAAGCACAGATGGGTGGGCTAGCCCAAGTAAGCTACCACCAAAGACTCGGCAGTATAGGGAGAAACGTCAAAAAGGAGCAAACGTTTAGGTATTTCTCCGGATAGAAACTCTTTCAATTTGAGTGGGTTCTTACCCAAAAGCACAGCCTTGCGGCCCACCTCTAACACACGACGGTCTCTGACCCGATCGGTATGTATCACCACATAATCGTAAATCTCATCGTTAAGTAGTAGGAACGCACCCGGCTCCCTGTACTCAAACCTGGGAGTTATACCGGTCACTTTACCCGTTTCCATAACCTCTCTGGCTACCATACCCCTGGGGTCAACGTAGACACTCATCTTTTTGGGTGGAACGTATAGGCCGGTTAAAAACGCCACTCCCTTACCCCTTAGGTTTTCCTCCATAACTTTCCATATCTTGGGAAGGATGTAAAGATTGTCGGGATACTCACCGTAGGGCCCCACTTTGAATACGAATCTACCACGACGTACAGTTCGTAGTAGATCCCCTCTTCCTCCTAAAAGGCGTTCGCCGAAGTTTCCCACCGACCACCATACCCCCGTTATCTGGGGTATCTCATCCATAATGCGAAAGGTTAGCTCCTTGACGAAGACGGGTTTGCGAAGGTTTAAACTTAACGTTATCCCCCCCTCGTCGCCTACCAGAGTGATACTCTGCCACTTACCCCGACCCCGATGGGCATCCCAAACACTTAAAGCCGCTGGAGTTAGAACGCGATTTAAGGGCCGTATCACATCCGAAAGGTTATCCTCCAATATTGAACAGGAATCCACTCCATAGACAAAACCTCGCTCAAGTGTATAGCCCATTATCAGGTTATTAGGTGCAGGTCTGCGCACATGCAAAATAACGCGACTTTTGTAAGCTCTATCCTTAGGGGAGGGGATCACTTCCACATCGGTATTTAGAACGTCTACGATCCTTTCAGCCTTCCGTTTCAAAGAGTCTTCATAGGTTAGATGTTGAAACTTACAAACCGGACATTCTCCGAAGAACTTACAAAAGGTCAAGATTAACGCCTCTTTCCGGGACCGAACAGGGCCTTTATACGACCCCAAGACTGCTCGTCTAAAGAGGAGGGGAGTTCGTTGGCCCTGTTGGGAGTGGGAACCACGAAGAAGCGAAAATCACCGGTGCCGTCGGGCATGCGACCCATACTCCCTCTGTCAGGAAGACTGGTCCACCGATAGACATCAACCCGTGAATCGCCCCTGTAAAGAACCACACTGTCACCGTGGCTACGAAAACGTAGATAAAAGATTCTATACTCACCTCCCGCCATAACTCCACTCAACGTAAAGGTTCCGGCTGAAGTTCGTAAAACGTAGCCATTTAGATCCACCACACTTCCACTCCCATTGTAAAGCTCCACCCATCCAGAATCACCGCTCATCTGTGCAACTTCGTTGATAACAAGGGCGGTAAGCCACAGCACCGTACGGCTATTATAAGGGTGAATCGGTTCCCTGTGGAAGAGTTTCGGCGCGTCTTTTTAACTCCTCCCTGATCAGAGCATCCAAAATCTCGTCCAGATAACCGTTTAGAACCTCCTGAAGGTTATACACACTGAAGTTTATACGATGATCGGTAACCCGGTTCTGTGGGAAGTTGTAAGTGCGTATCTTCTCGGATCTATCACCGGAGCCCACGTATATTTTCCGGATCCTGCGAAGTTCTTCCTCCTGTTGGTTTTCGTAAAGTTCCTTCAGTCGCGCCTTGAGTATGCGTATAGCCTTAGCACGGTTCTGGTGCTGGGAACGTTCGTCTTGAACCGTCACCACTATACCCGTTGGAACGTGGGTTATGCGCACGGCCGATTCGGTCTTATTGACGTGTTGGCCTCCTGCCCCACCGGATCTGAAAGTGTCGATCTTCAAATCTTCCGGTTTTATATCCACCTCTACATCTTCGTATTCGGGGAGAACGACGACGGAGGCAGCTGAGGTGTGAATACGACCCGATGTTTCGGTTATGGGGACCCTTTGCACTCGATGGACGCCCCCTTCGAACTTCAAAAGGCCGTAAGCTCCCTTCCCTTCCACGAGTAGAGTTATCTCCTTGTACCCTCCCAGGTCGCTCTCGGTAAAATCCGTTATCGAAACCTTCCAACCTTTACGTTCAGCAAACTTGAGGTACATCTTAGCCAGATCCGCCGCAAACAGAGCTGCCTCCTCCCCTCCCACTCCTGCCCTTATTTCCAAAATAGCATTTCCCTCATCCCGTGGATCCTTGGGTATGAGACCTAAAAAGATCCTCTCGTCTAGAGTTTTGGCACGATGCTTAAGATCCTCCAGTTCTCTCTCCAGATCCGCATCCCATTCCTCCTTTAGGAGTTCCTCTATAGCTTGGATGTCCTCTTCAACCTCCTCCAACTCCTTTATAAGATCGGCCACTTTTTTAAGACGTCGATACTCCTCTAGGAGTTTCTGGAACGCCTCTTTGGAGTGCCTCTGCGGATAACCTATCTCTTCCTCTATCTTGAGGAATCTCTCCAAAACCTCCTCGTACTGTCTCTTCACGACTTTACACCTTTACCTCCATCTTCCATCTCATTATGGCACCCACACTGTGGCCAATGGCCTCTCTCAACTCCGGCGTGTTAGCTACCTCAACCCTTCCGCCCATACGGAGTACCTCCTCCACGAGTTTGTCGGTTATGTCGGGAGTATGTACCACCACTTCCGTATCGGAAGGACAGTCACCTTCAAAGGAAAAGTAACCCGACGGATGGCATATAAACCCTTCTTTGGAAAAGTCAGGATCCACTATAAGAGTATCCACGTTGCCCATAGTTGCAAGCAGTACCGCCGGTCCTATTCCCCTGGTTGCCATCTCAAGGGCTATGGCCTCATTGAACCTTTCAAGGAGCTGTTTCTCATCCTCCACATCCAACTCACGGGTCTTCTGCATCACGCTCAAATACACCTCCCTCTTGTTGGTAGGCCATGATAACTTGAGTTCGGCCCTAAAGGTACGTTTGACGTAGGTGTGAAGTTTTTCCAAGACCTGGGGAACGAGCTTTTCGTTGGGTGAGGATAGGAAGAGGTTGTCATAAGGCGTGCTTTTATAAACCTGAAAGAGATGATCGGCTATGGCTTTGGCAACGCGGTTACTCTCTTCGGCCTTCAGGGCCTCAAGGTTCTTGGCTCGGAGGGTTCTAAAAACAGGCATGTCGGCTACGGAGGTCTTAAAGACGCCGGGCTTTTCTACTACTTCCTCTATGTCAAGGCGATCGGTTATGTGTTTTATGGAGCGAGCATCCAACATGTAGAGATCTATGGCTTTCTTGCTAAAATTGGCCACCAGGTTCTTACCGAAGTCGCTCTCAACCGCATACACGCCTAACTTGTAGGGATGTATATCCACCACCAACTCGTTTCTCAAAACGTAGATGAGCTTAACCACCTCCCAGTAGTTCTCGTCGCTTTTGGAAAAGATGGCTATACCACCCACGGGAAGCCCCTCGTCGCTCTCCAGGTTGTCAGGGTTGTCAAAGAACTCTTCTATCTTGCGAAAGTCCTCAAATACACTCTGGAGGCGGTCACTTTCTATTCCCCTCTTTTTTACGAACTCACGGTAGCGTTTTATCAAGTTCTTAACCCTTATAAGGTATCTTGGGGGACGATCCGCTCTGTCATCCGGTTGCAAGCTTACGTATATGCTTGTGTAGAACATAAGATAAAATTCTACCCCTGAAAACGATTCGGTTGCCGACACCGGGATCTGAAAATCCCACCTTAGAATGTTCGCACGAGCGTCCATGAGAAGGTTCGTTATAGGTTATCCTGTTGAGGATGATAAGGTGCTGCTTATCTACAAGAAGCGAGGATTGGGTAGAGGGCTTTATAACGGTGTGGGAGGTAAGATTGAGGAGGGTGAAACTCCGGAGGAGGCTTTGGATAGGGAAGCCCGTGAGGAGATAGGGATAGAGGTTTTGGAGCGTCAATGGATAGCCAAACTGTACTTTTGGGATTACTATGGAACGTATATGGAAGTGGATGCGTTTCTCATAAAGCGCTGGAAAGGGGATTTTAAAGAGAGCGATGAAGCCAGGCCGGTATGGTTTTCCAAAGATAATCTTCCCTACGACAGGATGTGGGAGGACGACAGAATTTGGTTATGGAGAGCCTTGAGGGGAGAGCGATTAACGGGAAGATTTTGGTTTAACGACATCTACGGGAAAAGGGAGGACCCGCGTTTGCTAAGGTGTGAGGTACGGGAAGGTTTGCCTATCTAACCCAAGAGAACGTCTAAAGTTAGCATTACGATCAACCCTATCATAACACCCCACGTCGCCACCCTCTCATGCCCCTTTATATGGGTCTCGGGTATTATCTCATCACTGACGACATAGAGCATGGCTCCAGCCGCGAATCCCATAGCGTAAGGTAGTATGGTTTGCATATAGTACACAGCAACGGCACCTAACAGGGCCAGAGGTATCTCTACCAAGCCGGATCTTATGCCCGTATATACAGCATAGAACGTGTTGCCAAAACCGGCTGAAATGGCCGCCAAGGACACCGCTAGGCCTTCGGGTATATTTTGAAGACCTATAGCAAACATGACTTCGAGGGCCTCTTTGTAGTGACCTGACCCAAACGTTACGCCCACGGCCAAACCCTCTGGCATATTGTGAAGCGTTATAGCGATTATAAATAGCCAGACTCCCCTTATCTTCCTGGCCCATTCTGCATCCACGGGTCCCTCTTTGCCCATTACGAAATGCTCATGTGGGAGTAGATGGTCGGTTAGATCCATCATGATCGCTCCGAGAACTATACCGATGATTACAGGCCATACTCCTCCCATCTCTATCCCCGGTATTATCAGACTGGTGAAGCTGGCCGCTATCATGACGCCAGCTGAAAAGCCTAAGGCTCCGTCCATAAACCTTTGGCTTGGATTTCTCCATATCAAAACTAACAAAGCACCTAACAGATTTAAAAACGAGGTAAAAATCCCTCCTAACAGAGCTAAAATTACCGGATTCTGCATCTGTTATTTTAAGGGCGAAGGCCAATAGATGTCGGGCCTTAAAATACCCCCTTGGTAAAGTTCAAGTTTTACGGAGCAGCGGGCACGGTAACAGGATCAATGCACCGGGTGGATCTAAAAGAGTTCTCCTTCCTGGTGGATGCAGGATACTTTCAAGGTACCTTCTACCCCTTGAATGAGGAGCCGCTTAAGGAACTGCGAGACGTTCCTTATCTGTTTCTGACCCATGCCCATCTGGATCATATAGGACGGCTTCCCCTCTTGGTCAAAAACGGTTTTCGTGGTCAAATAGTGACTCACAGGGCCACTTGGGAGATAGGTCGCTACATACTAGAGGATGCCTACCATTTGATGGACGAAGATAACCCCCTTTACTCCCTGGAGGATTTACAGCGGACGTTTAGCCTACCTGCGAAGTTCGTTCAATGTGGCGAAACCTATCACATAGGCGATCTGAAGTTTACGGTTAAGGATGCGGGTCACATCTTGGGTTCGGCTTTCTATGAGTACGATTACAGAGGTTTTCGCTTCACCTTTTCAGGAGATTTAGGAAACAAAAATAAGCCGATAGTCAGGGATCCCCAACTTCCCTCGCCAACGTCGGTGGTAATCAGCGAGAGTACCTACGGAAATCGTGACCACAGGCCCTTTCATAAGTCGGTCGAGGAGCTCAAGGAAGCGATCTTCTCAACCTTGCCTCACGGTAAGGTCCTAATACCGGCCTTTGCTTTGGAGAGAGCGCAGGAGCTTCTGTACATCTTTAAAACGTGGGAGAACGAGGGTATATGGCCGGAAAACTGGAAGGTGGTTTTGGATAGCCCCTTGGCGAGTAAAATCCTTAGTGAGTTCTTGAAGTTCCCGGAATGTTACGATGCTGAAGCTTACCGAAGGTTTCAAAGGGAGAATCCCTTTAAGGTACGCAATTTGCGTATAACTAGGACCAAGGCAGAATCCAAACAGCTTAACTCCGTATCCAAGGGGGTAGTGATAGTGGCCGGTTCGGGGATGCTAACAGGCGGAAGAGCGATTCATCACCTGAAACATATGATTGAGGATCCACGCCACGCACTCATATTCGTGGGCTATCAGGCTAAAGGTACCTTAGGAAGGGAGATAGTAGACGGTGCCGATAAAGTTTGGATACACGGGAGGTTCTACGATGTCAACTTAAAGGTCTATACGATAAACGGTTTCTCTTCACACGCCGATCGGAGCGAGCTTTTGGAGTGGATAGATGCGGCCTCTCCCTCAACCGTAGTTTTGGTTCATGGTGAGGAGGAAGAGAGGGAATCTTTAAGGGAGGCCCTCAACGGCAGAGGCTACGGTGATGTACGTCTACCGGAGCTTTATCAGGAGCTGGCTTTTTAGTCAGTATTTAACCGCCTTAAAATGCGAAGAGAAATGGTCGCTAAAAACTTAAAAATATGTGATCTGCAACGCCCTTTAAAGGGTACGGATGTGCAGTGTTTGGCCTGCCACCATTGGTGTACGGTTAAGGAGGGTGAGTCCGGGAAGTGTGGTGTCCGTAGGAACTTTGGTGGAAAGCTCTACCTGGTGACGTATTCCAAAGCTGCTGCCATACACATCGATCCGATAGAAAAAAAGCCGCTCTATCATTTTCTGCCCGGCAAGGGGATACTGTCGGTGGGGACAGTCGGGTGTAACTTCTCCTGCCAGTTTTGCCAAAACTGGGAGATAAGCCAGCTCAAAGATTTTCACGTAGACCCCAAGACGGGTGAGACTGACCTTTTCATCGGTTACGATTGGCCTCCGGAGAGGGTAGTGGGGACGGCCGAGCGCTACGGTGTCAGACTGTTGGCTTACACGTATAACGAACCGGTGGTCTGGATAGAATACGCCCACGACATCGCCCTCTTGGGTGTGAAGAGGGGTATGAGAAACGTTTTTGTATCATCGGGTTTTGAGACACCACATGCGTGGAAATATATGGAAGGGCTTCTCCACGGCATAAATTTGGACCTTAAGTCTTTCTCGGAGGAGTTTTATAGAAAGATTGTAGGTGCCCGCCTTAAACCGGTTCTACAGAACATAGAGTATCTGGCCGGAGAGATATGGCCCAAGGTTTGGGTGGAAATAACCACCCTGTTAATAGATGGTTATAACGATTCGGAGGAGGAAATAAGATCCATAGCTCGCTTCCTCGCTTCCGTAAATCCTAACGTACCTTGGCACGTAACGGCAGCCCATCCCGCCTATCGGATGCTTCATATAAGACCTACACCCCACTCCACGCTGATAAAGGCGTACGAAATAGGCAAGGAGGAGGGCCTAAAGTTCGTCTACGTGGGAAACGTGTATGATCCGGAAAGGTCCTCTACTTACTGTCCAAAGTGCGGTACTCTCCTTATAAGACGGGAGGGCTACAGAGTGGCCGAACTTTGGCAAAAGAGGGGTGTGTGTCACAGATGTGGCGAAAAGATACCGGGGGTATGGCGATGATAAGAGAACCCGCCGTAAGTGGCACTTTCTATCCGGAATCTCCCCAAAGATTAAGGGAGATGATTCTAAGATTCTTAGAAATGGCTCAGGTGGATTCGGAGATCCCTCCGAAGGCGGTGGTGGCACCGCATGCCGGTTACATATACTCTGGACCCTTTGCGGCTTATTCCTTCAAAACGCTTCTTCCTTTGGCCGGTACTAACCCTACCGTATTTCTCCTGGGGCCAGCCCACTTCGTCGCGTTTAACGGAGTGAGCACCGGTCCCTTCACCTACTGGAGAACTCCCTTAGGTATGGTGGAAGTGGCCACCGAGAGGGTAGAGGAGCTCTTAAACTTCGGCTATCCCTTTACGGATGTGGCCGATCCTTTACTTCCGGAACATTCCCTGGAGGTGGAACTTCCTTTCCTTCAGGTGGTCCTGGGAGAGTTTCGCCTCGTACCTCTCGCCTTCGGCATAGTGAATCCTTTACTGGTGGCGCGGTATCTTCTGGAGGTCTTAGGTGAAAAGGATATAGTGGTGGTATCTACGGATCTTTCCCACTACCATAGGGACGATGTGGCCCGACGTATAGATGAAGAAACCCTAATGATCGCACTTAAAAACGACGCCGAAGCTCTTCTGGAAAGGGAAGCCTGTGGCAGGTACGCTTGGGCTACTTTGGCTGCCATAGCCAAGGAGCTGAATTGGAAACCCACATTGCTGATCTACGGCACCAGCGCGGACACGTTTGGAGATCCCGATTCGGTGGTTGGCTACGCGGCTCTTCGGTACGATGATGTTTTCTAAGAGGTAGACGCTATCTGTCGGGGCCGATGCGAATACCGGACCCCTAAAAATCTCGCCGAGCGAATATGAACATCCCGATGAGGGAGGGAACGAGTATCCATAGAGTGAGGGTGGAAATTATTATAGCATAACCTACCGAAGAGGACACAAAACGAGTAAAAAGTGCTCCGGTATATCCCATGAGAGCTGCTATATCCAGATTCATGACTATCAAGATTCGGGCCAGATCTACGGGATTTAACAACGAGAGGATTATTACGGCCTTTTCTATCGGATAATCGTATAGGGCCATTCCAACGAAGAGTATGAAGGCGTCGTATATGACCGAAGCGTATATCCACACACCCAAACCAGCAGCGAGACCTTTAACGCGATCGTCGTACGCTACCGAAAAGAGAAGAGCTATAGAGGAAAATATAACCGTCAGGAAGAAGCTGGAAAGAACCATCAAGAGAGTATGCACCTTGGATGCACCGAACAGCAGAAGGGGTAACCCTATACCCACGGAGGAAGCGAAAGCGAGTGGTAACGAAATTCCCACTATCTTACTAACATACACGACTCTCCGCCCCACGGGTTGCACTAGGATGAGTTCGGTGAATTCACGGGTGTTGTAGAAGAACAGGGATGAGAAGACCAAGGAAATGAGGGGGACGAAGAGAATAACGATGTTTAGGAGACTGATTATCACCTTGGACATATCGCCACTGAAAAAGGAGAGGGCCGAAGTTAAGAGTACGAAGAAGAGGGCGTATCCCACCACGAATCTACTCCTTAGAGTGTTATAAGCCTCGTACTTTATAAGTTTAAGAACCGTTTTCAATCTCCACCTCCCTCATGAGACGGGCTATAGCTCTTTCCAGTGTGCGCTCGCCGGTATTAGATTTAAGTTGTAGGGGGGAACCATCAAAGTGTATAACTCCATTTAAAAGAAAAATAACTCTATCAGCTAACTCCTCCACCTCACTCATGATATGTGAGGTGAATAGAACGGTTTTACTTGAATCTCTCAAGTGCAGCACTTCATCCTTGAAGTGCGTGCTTGCTACAGGATCGAACCCAACCGTAGGCTCATCTAGGATATACACGTCGTTGTCAAACATGAAAGACAGCGTAGCGTTTACCTTCTGACGTGTGCCACCGGATAGAATACCAAGAGGTTTATCCAAAAACGGTTGTAGCGAAAACAGCTCTATATACCTATCGGCACTCGCTTTTCTTCCTCTAACGTCCTCAACCAAAGATAAAAGTTCCCCAACCGTCAGGTTCTCCGGGAAACGAGCTATTTGTGGCATGTATCCTACTCTACTTCTGTACTCGACACCTTTTCGTACATCCTCACCCATAACGAAGATCCTACCCTTTGTCGGTATGACCAACCCTAAAATGCATTTTATAAGCGTACTTTTACCGGAGGCGTTAGGTCCCAAGACGGCGATGATCTCACCTTCCCCTACCGTAAAGCTTACCCCTTTGAGGACTTTATTTCTTCCAAAGTACTTATGTAAATTCTCAACCCTTAGCCTTTCCAAATCTCAACTCCCTATTCTAAGGGGGAGGTTCCCACCGTAGAATAACCTTGGTGTTCTGGCTGATAGCTGTATGCCCTTTTGGTACCGATGAGTGTGTCTTGAATTTTGATCAGCGGATTGAGGTTCGTAGAAACGCCAGCCTGAGGGTCCGGGAGGATATAACCGTAAAGAGCGCGGGCGCCCAAATAAAACGTGGAATATACAGGGAATTTCCTACTATCTATCGCTGGAAGGGAAAACGATTTCGCGTCAAGTTCAGAATCTTGAAGGTGCTACGGGACGGCAAACCGGAAAACTGGTTCATCAAGAAACTACAAAACGGCGTACGGGTATATATAGGTCGCAAGGACAGGTTCTTAGAGCCGGGCACACACACCTACCGGATAGTTTATGAGACGGACAGGCAGATAGGTTTTTTTAAAGACCACGACGAGCTCTATTGGAACGTGAATGGAACGGGTTGGGAGTTGCCCATGGGGGAGGTGGTGGCGACGGTGGTTCTGCCAGGTAATATACCGGCCGATAGCTTGAAGTACGAAGCTTACACTGGATTTTACGGGGAAAGGGGCAGAGATTACAGGGTGGAGGTGAAAGACTCGGAGGTGAGGTTCTCAACTACCCGTCCCCTGAGGGCCGGAGAGAACCTGACGATCGTCGTTGGCTGGCCCAAGGGGTACGTTAAGGAGCCATCCCTTTTGCAACGGATGATATGGTTCCTAACCGACAATATATCTATCCTACTGCTTTGGCTTCTAACCTTGGGTGTGCTTGTGTACTACTTGATAGCTTGGGCTAGAGTAGGTAGAGATCCACCCAAGGGAACGATAATACCCCTCTTTCATCCGCCCAAGGGTATGTCTCCGGCAGCCGTTAGGTACGTCCTAAAGATGGGATACGACGACACCTGCCTTACGGCTAACCTAATCTCCTTGGCCGTGAAGGGCTACCTGCGGATAGTACAAGAGGATGAGGATACCTATTACCTTATAGGTAAAGAGGGGAACGAAAAGCTGACCAAAGATGAGGCCGTGCTCTTGGCCATGAGAGATCATAGGATCAAACGGGGTGAGTATTCGTTGTTTTTAAAACACGTGCGCAATAACTTGCAGTTAAGCTTGATCAAACTTTGGGGACATCTCTTTAGGTTGAATAGAAATTACGTGGCTTTAGGTTGGATCTTCAGTGTGGTGGGTGTAGTTTTGGCTCTAACGCCGGTGGGTATAGACAACGTTATGGCCATGCTCTTTGAAGATTTCCCATTTTCGCTTTTGTATCTGGTCCTTCCTCTCGTCATACTGGTGATTTTAAACGTATTCTTCGGTCATTACATGAAGGCACCTACCAAAGAAGGACGTAGGATTCAGGATGAAATAGAGGGTTTTCGCATGTTTCTTACAACAGCCGAAAAGGATAGGCTGCAAGCTCTCTTTCCTAAAGACAGCGTTCCTACCATATACGAGCGCTTTCTACCCTACGCTTTGGCTTTGGACGTGGCCGATACATGGGCTAGCAAGTTTGCGAAGGACCTAAAAGCTGTAGGATACGAACCTGCATGGTACGAGGGACCCTACAGAGGATACTTGCATCGCGGAATGTACTCCCGTTTCGTAGGGAGTCTCAGTAGATCCATATCCGAAAGCGTAGCCTCCGCCAGTCGTCCTCCTGGAACCTCGTCGGGATTCTCCAGCAGCGGAGGAGGAGGTGGATATTCGGGTGGAGGTGGTGGAGGAGGAGGTGGCGGGGGGTGGTAAACGGTACCATTTTCCGATATTTGCAGAGATCGGTGTAGGTCACCGTCCTTACAATATCCCCTCATGAAAAAGGTAACCATCATAGGTGCAGGCAACGTTGGAAGTGAAGCTGCAAGGTACCTTGCCCACAAGGGTATCGCTGAGGTTGTTTTGCTGGATATAGCTGAAGGTATAGCCAAGGGTAAGTCCCTTGACCTCTGGCATTCCGGCCCCATAATCCCCTCTACCACGGTGGTCTATGGCACCAAGGATTACGAGCTCGCCAAGGACAGCGACGTGGTTATAATCACCGCCGGTCGTCCCAGAAAGCCCGGTATGACCCGCGAGGAGCTCCTGAAAGTCAACTTTGACATCGTCTCCTCCGTCGCCGAGAATGTGAAGAAGTACGCCCCCAACGCCGTGGTCATAGTCGTAACCAATCCTCTGGACGCCATGGTATATACGGCCTACAAGGTGACCGGTTTCCCTCGCGAGAGGGTTATGGGTATGGCGGGGCTTCTGGACTCCTCCCGCTTCGCCGCCTTCATAGCGATGGAGCTGGGCGTTTCAGCCGCCGACGTTAGGGCCATGGTCCTCGGAACGCACGGCGATCTCATGGTTCCCGTGATGCGCTTCACATCCATAAACGGTCTGCCCGCTACCCAGTTCATAAGTGAGGAGAGGATGAAGGAGATCATCAAGCGCACCCAGAAAGCGGGTGGTGAGATAGTAGGGCTTATGGGCACCAGCGCCTGGTTCGCTCCCGGAGATGCGGCCGGTCTTATGGCCGAGGCCGTCCTTCTGGACACCAACAGGGTCCTACCCGCCTCCGTCTATCTGCAGGGTGAGTACGGCATAAACGACGTTTTCGTGGGTGTTCCTATAGTGCTCGGAGGCACCGGTGTAAGGAAGATCTTGGTTGTGGATCTCACAGACGAAGAGCTGGATGCCCTAAAGCGCAGTGCTGAACACGTGAAGAAACTCCAGGAGCAGGTGGACGACCTTTTGAAGTAGCCGAACCCAACGATAATTTGGAAGGGGGGTATTCCCCCCTTTTTTTCGTTTAAGTATCCGATGGAAGTGACACCTTTGAAATTTAAAAGGCGGAATGATAACACTCCCCACATTTCAACGTTGGAAAATCGCCAACACGAAATGCCATGTGCAAGGTTACATACACATCCCCACTCTACGGTTGTATAATACCCTTCTATGCATAGGTTAACGTTGGTAGGGTTAGGTGTTTCGCTCCTCTTGGGAGCGTGTTCTACCCTCCCTCCAAAGGCAGGTTATCCCGATCTTATAGAGGTTAGATTCAAGGCCAGCCGCGATTCCATAATAGAGGCCTTTAAGGATGTCCTGTACAGTAACGGTTACGCTGTCGCCACCTTTTCCCCCGATGAGGGGATAGTTGAAACCGATTGGAAGAGGGTAAAAAAGGGTGTATCCTGTTGTGTATACGTCCTGGAGGGGGTAAAGGATGCCCAGATGAAGGTAACTGCTTACGTAGGTAAGGTTGAAGGTGATACGCTGAACTATATAAAGGTACAAGGGATCTTAAAAGTGTTGGGACCCCGCCCATGGGACAACGAATATCAGATAAGGCCCGTGAAGGAAGGGTCGCCCTACTACAAGGAGTTGGAAAAACTCGTACTGGAGTTGGAGGGGAAGTTGGGTGAGAAGGGAAAGTACGAGGATTTCAAGAAAAACGTGCTGTTAAAATGAGGAGGACAACGATGCAATTTCAAGCCTTAAAATACCCGTTGAAAATGAAGGGTTTGGTGAAGACCTTGATTTTGGCGATTCTGGTGGGCGTGGTGGGAACGCTGCACGCCCAGGAGGGTCCGGAGACGGGCTCTTGTAGCGATGTATGGCCCAAGAACATTCCCAGCAAGGACGCCTTGAATCTGGGAGAGTTAGGTAACGACTACTACGCCTTCGCCTTTCCAAGTGTGGTGGCACTGGATACCAGAGGAAACACACGTCCAGCGGTTTTCTATAAGACTCAACCTGGTGATGTTATAGAGATATACGACCCCTTTGGAATTCTGGTTAGGAGACTTGAATACCCCAAAGACGCGCCTAGAGATGTCAGCGATCCCCACGTACGTGAATGTACCTACACTTGGTACGGTTACAACTCCGCCGGTAAACCGGTTAGTCCTGGGGTCTATCTGGCTATACTCCGGCGTCCGGCCGGTGGCTCTTTGGGTGGGGTCGCGCGGCAGCAGTACGTTCTCGTAAAGGTACCACCAAGAGCGAGGTAAGAGAAGATGACATTGCTCCTGCTTGCTCAAATGGGCACCGGTGGAATACCGGGTTACATTTACTCCTATGCCATCGGTGCCCGACCCTACGGATTCGGTAGGGCCTTTACAGGCCTCGCCGACGATGCCGAGGCCGTTTACTTCAACCCCGGAGCCATGGCCTTTTTGCAGCGTAGGATTTTCACTGGCGGATACTTCCAGTTGCCCGTAACAGGTTTCCAATACTATTACGCCGCCTTCGTATTTCCCACGTCCACCTTTGGAAGCTTCGGTATAACCGTCATGCAGCTTTCCTCTCCACCCTTCGCGCGCTTCGTGGATTCGTTGGTATGCAGCAACAACGATGGTCCAGTTTGCCTTGATTCCATCGAGGGTTATGGAATATATCCCAACAACGACGACTCTCCTCCCTACAACGCTGGCATACTGGCCTATTCCAAATCCTTCTCCAACGCCATATCTATAGGTGCCTCTCTGGAATTCGTTTATCACCGTGTATATCAGTCTTCACCTGCTAGCGCTGGCTTGAACATAGGGATGATGTTCAGACCCAACCGCTATTTCTCCTTCGGACTCGTGGGGCAACACTTTATACCTCCCAAGTACACCTTCTATAACAGCTCCGTTTCCTACCCGCAGATCTGGCGATTCGGTTTGGGATTGCGTCCCTTTAACTGGATAAAGATCGTGGTGGATGCTGCCTATTCCACCTATTACAACGGTTTCAAGTTTTACGGTGGTGGGGAGGCGCGATTGCTCTCGTTCCTGTACGCCCGTGGCGGTATAAACAACGACGAAGTCACCGGTGGAGGTAGCTTTGAGTTTACCATACGAGATATCATCTTCCGCATAGACGGGAACTATACCTTTAACTACGCATCCAACAGTGCATTCGATGACTACATGCAGTTCTCCACTACTATAAAGTTCGGAGGTTACAGGGTATGGGTCTCTTCCGACCCCAAGCTCATATCTCCGGCCGAGGGGGAGAGCAACATCACCTTCCTCTACCTCCACACCTTCCCTCGCCAGGAGGTTGAAGAGTGGGAGTTGATAATCAAGAAGCAGAGCGGAGAAGTGGTGCGCACTTTCTACGGGGAGGGGGAGCCGCCCATACGTATAGAGTGGGACGGCCGTGATGAAGCCGGCCGTATAGTTCCTCCCGGAAACTACTACTACTATTACAAGGTCGTGGATATAAGCGGCGAGGAGTACGAGAGGGGAGGCTATCTGGTAACTGTAAAGAGAAGGGAGGTATGGTAAGATGTTAACGCTTTTGGTAGCAGGCCTCTTTGGAGGTGGTTTCACTTACAAAGACTTTTACAGGGCGCATAAGGATGCGGAGGAGCTCTTCCGTAAGGGGGATTACCGCAAAGCGGAGAGAATATACCGCAAGATACTGCGTCCCGCGTATAAGTTCGGATTCGGTAAGGAGGTTAGGTACCGCATAGCCGAAGCCCTTTACAACCAGGGGCAGTTTGATAAAGCCATAAGAGAGTGGGAGAAACTGGCCAAGGAGAAGGACGTTAAAGGAACCTACTTGGAGCAGGAGATAGCCTACGAGGTCGCTTTAGCCTATGCCATAAAGGGTGATAGGGAACTGGCCAAACAGAAACTTCTGCAGTTACAGAAGTATCCCTATTATAAGAACTCCCCACGTACCAAGTTCCTTGACGGTGTTATAGCCTACCGCGAGGGTAAGTACCTTGAGGCCTCCGAAAAGCTGGCGCAAGCTAAAGACGATGTGGTAGAGGCCAAATTCTACTACGCCCGTTCCCTCTCCATTCTCAAGCGCCCTTTGGACGCCGTGGCCATCTACAAGGAACTTTTGGAGGAGTACGCGGGCACCCCGCAGGAAGCTCTCATATACTATGGTATGGTGGAGGCCAACTTCATGTACGGTGACTACAAAGCTACAGCCGAACTGGCTAAGGTCTTCACCGAACGATTCCACGGCCATAAGCTTTCCGACTACGTCCAATACTACTGGGGAATATCCCTTTATCGTATGGCCTTGGGTGAGGGAGGTGAGCAGGATACTACACTTCTGCCGCAAGCTTTGGAAAAGCTAACCCTTCTTACCAAGAAGCGCAACTTTGAGTTGGCCGGTCTGGCTGCCTACTTCGTAGGCAACATCCAGATGGCCCTGAAGAACTACGATGAGGCTCTCCGTTACTACCAGATCGCCCGTGCCCGTGCCAACGACAACGTGGTTACCTTCATATCCTTCCTGCGTATGGCCGAAGCCTACTACTACAAGGGAGATACCTCTAACGCTTATCTGTTGGCCAGTCAGCTCTCCTCTTTCCCCCTTGGGGACGAGGAAAAGGGTATAAGCGAGTATCTCACCGGCTCCATCCATTACCTATTAAAGAAATATCCTGAGGCCATGGAGCAGTACCAGTTCCTGATTGAGAACTACGAGAAGTCCTTCTTCCGTCGTCCTGCCATGGCTCTTATGGTCTTCGCTCTTATAAACCAGCGCGAGTTTGACGCCGCCATGGCCCGTGGAAACTTATATAACGAAGAAGTCTCCCAGGACACGGCCTTCACGCTGTGGAACTCTTGGTTCGTTCATGCCCTGGCCGAAGCCCATTACTACAAGGGTGACTACGCCAACGCTGAAAGGCTTTACAACATGAACCTGCGGGCGGGTCTCCATCGTGACATAATAGTACTCTCGCGTCTCGGTCTAGGTTGGGTCTATGTGCATCAGGATAGGCTGCAGGATGCCAAGGCCTACTTGGAGTCCATAATGGGACAATCCACGGATACGTCGGTGGTTATAGCTACCCACCTGGGTTTGGGGGTCGTACTGTTTAACCTGGGTCAATATCAGGATGCCTTCGCCAAGTTTTATGGTATATACGTCTTCGCTCCCGACAGGGCAGAGGTGGCTTCCGAAGCGCTTTACTACTCCGGTTATGCCGCTCGGGCCCTCAACTCTTACGGTGACGCCGTGCGCAACTGGGATCTGACGATGCAAAAATACCCGGATCAACCCAAAGCCTGTGAAGCCGCCTACAACGCTGGCCAGATCTACAGAATGGCCGGAGAGTGGGATAACGCCATAGCCCGCCTGCGCTGGTTCTTGGAAAGATGCCCAGACCACGAGGGGGTACCTCAGGCCCATTTGTGGATAGCCGAGAGCTACGAGGGTAAGCAGGCTTGGGATGAAGCCCGTCAGGAGTACGAAACCATCCTGTCCCAATTCCCTAACACGGATGAAGCCGTAAGCGCCAAGAAAGGTTTGGAGCGTGTCTACTTCAAGATCGTTGAGGAGAATCCTGAGAGGTTAACAGAGATGACCGAGAAGCTTCCCAACAGCGAGATAGCAGCCCTTGCCCTTTACAAGGCGGCGGCCGATGCCATGCAGGCTGGGGACGAATTGAAGGCGGCTGACATCTTCTTCCGGATGGGTAACACGTATCCTAAGAGTACCAAGGCCGAAGAGGCCCTCTTCTACGCTGGATCCCTTTACCTCAAAAACAAGAAGGCTCGCGAGGCTATAGAAGCCTTTAAGAAGTACAAGGACTTCTTCCCGGAGGGGCAGCACATAGAGGATGTTGTATATTACCTCGCCTCGGCTTACCTGATGGTTAAAGAGTACCCGCAGGCGATAGAAACGGCCAAGGAGTTTGTCAAGAGGTTCCCCAACAGCCAAAAGGCACCTGATGCCTACCGTATAATGGGTGCCGCGTACATAGAGTTAGGTGATGTAAGAAACGCCGCTAGCGCTTTGCGTCAAGCGGCCGACCTTTACGAGCAGCAAGGTAGGGCTACCGAGGCCCAGCAAATGAAGGACTTGCTCAAGAAGTTGCCCCAGTAAGAAAAAAAGGAGGAGAAAGATATGGAAATGTTGATGGCGCTACCGGCGGTTCAGGAGGGATTCAACCTCTTGAACATGTTCAGGCTCTACGCCGTGGTCGACGGCGTAGTCACCTTCATGGGCTTCTTCGACAACCTCACGATGGTGTTGCTACTTTTCACATTCTTCATTGCCATCGTTCTCATCGGTGAGAGACTCTGGTATATATACCGCAAGGCCTCCTTCAACCATAACAAAGTCCTGGCCGATATACAAGCTTATCTGGAAAGCGGGGATATAGACGGTGCTATAGCCTATTTGAGCCGTGTCGATCATCCTTTGCACAACACCCTCAAGGCCGGTCTTGAGAACATACACCTCCCTCTGGATCAGATATACGATATGATGGATTCGGTTATGACCTTTGAAAGGTTCAAGTTGCTCCGTTTCACTCCCGCCTTAGGTTCCATAATCGCTGTGGCACCGCTGCTCGGTCTGTTCGGGACCGTAGATGGATTGATAGATGCCTTCCACCAGATAGCCGTAAGTGGAACCGGTGGAGCCGAGGTGGTGGGTAAAGGTATATCCACGGCCCTGGTTACCACGTGGTGGGGTCTAATCATAGCTATGATCACCATCCCTGTATATAACTACGTGACGAATACAGCTGAACGTATCCTGGCCACCACCGATGTTGCCGCCCGCCGTCTGTTGATAATGATAAGCCAACTGCAACACTCCGAGTGATGGCCAGAAGGAAGAAGAAACCGGAGATGAAGGGGGCCCCAATGCCCAACTTGGGGCCCTTTTCCGATATGACCACCTCACTCCTGATAATGTTCATGTTGACCATCCCCTTCATCGTGGAGTCTGGAATCTTCGTCTCCCGCTCGTTGGCCACCAAACGTAGAAACGTCGTAACGCCCAAGAAGAAGAAGAGCGACATAAAAGTCAACATACACATCTGTGCAGACGGTACGGTGTTTCTCAACGAGGATCTTTTCGATCCCAATCGTTTGCCGGAGATAATTCCCAAGCTCCTGGCCCGTAGTGTTAAGAAGCAGGCTCTCCTATCGGCTGATGAGGATGTTATTTACGAAAACGTTATACAGATGATTGATCTGCTAAAAGAGAAGGGCGCCTCTGACGTCTTGATAATGAAGCGCAGAAAGAGTAAATGTAAATAGGAGGTAAGAGATGGCTAAGGAGAAACCAAGACCTAAAGATCCACCGGATGTGGGTCAGTTCCTATTTCCTATGGCAGGAGTGATGATACTAACTCTAGCAACGCTGATTATGGATGCCCAGTCGTTGTTTACCAACACCTCCATAAAGGTGGATATACCCAAAGCTAACGTAATAGAGGTGGAGTTAGAGCAGAGCATACCTGTAAGCATTACCAAAGAGGGAAAGATGTACATCCAGGATCACGAGATGCCCGATCTCCAGAGTATCACCCAACGCATAAAGGAGCTACAGGAAAAATACGCTATGGAAAACAACGATCCCGAACTCAAAGGTCAACAGCTGACCGTTATACGTGGTGACAAATCCATACAGTGGGGCAAGGTGTTGGAAGTTTTGGACGCGGTAAAAAAGGGTGGGGCTAAGCGGGTGGCCTTAGCTGTGGTCAAACGTAAGGGATCCGGCTAGTGTCACCCGACAGCCTTATAATAGGAGGTAAGTATGGCAAAGATAACGGTAAAGTTGCCGGAGGATAAGGAGGACAAGCCGGCGAAGAGGCTGGCTGTTTTCGGCTGGTTCGGGTTGGCGGTTTTGGCCGTTCTGTTCTATACCATGAGGGAACAGATAGCGGAGGCTTTTGAGGAGGCTCGGTTGCGTGAGATCCAGTTGCTTGAAGAGAAACTCAAAAAGAAGAAGAGAATTCCTCCCAAGTTGAAGAAGCTCCTACAGAAGAAGAAACAGGAAGCTAAGAAGGACGAAAAGAAGCCCGGTGACAAAAAGGAGCCGGGTAAACCCAACAAGATAAACCTGAAGGCCAAGTTGAGTAAGAGTATAAGTCCCACCATAAAGATCGGTGGTCCAAAGCTTAAGGTGGATGTGCCTCAAAACGTGAAGGTCCAAATAGCCAACACCCAGATGCTTCCCGAACAGGTTCAGGTCCAGAAGGTGGATCTGGATGCCAACCTTGAGACCGCTGCCAAGATAGACATAGCCGATATGGATCAGTCCCTATCCGCCGAAGCGGCTGATGTGGTGGTTGCTCTGCCTTCCAAAGGTGTGAGTACCGCCGACATACTCGCCCAAGAGGCCGTACCTGCCGTTTCCATGGGTACTAGCGGCTTTGAAGGTTCCCTGGCTGGTGGCTTGGGATTGGGTGGTGAAGGCGGTGGGGGTGGTATATCCTTAGGTGATGGTGGTGGCGGTGGTTTAGCTGAAGCCGTCTCCAACGTAGATGTGGCTGTACCTAAGGCCGCGGTTTCCGCCGAGCAGATAGCTGGACCTACCCAACCCGTAAACGTCAAAGGAGGAGGTGCCATCCAAGTGGAAGGGTGCATAAGGGGTAAAGTAGTCAAAAAAACTCGTCCCACTTATCCAAGACGTGCCCGTCGTGAGGGGTGGCAGGGTACCGTGGTGGTGCAGGTAATCCTCAACTCCAACGGAACCATCAAGAGCCTCAACCTGGTGAAATCCAGCGGTTATCCCATTTTGGACAATACGGCCCTAAACGCCGTGCGTGGATGGGTATTCTCCCCCAACGTACCCGATGGCTGTAGCGGTAGGATAACCTTCAGGTTCATACTGCAATGAGGAGGTAAAAGATGAGAAGACTTATCCTTCTGCTCCTGTTGGGAGGGCCGATGATCCTTTGGGCACAGGAAGCGGCTCCTGCCGAGGGCCAAACCGCCCCGGCAGGAGGACAGGCGGCCCCTGCTGAAGGCAGCGAAGCACCAGCCCCCGGTGGTGAGGTGATTGATACGACCGAAGATATAGTGGCCGAGGCCGAGTATAAGATAGACGATGCAGTCAAACCCATAGTAGATGTTCAGTTAAGGCCCTTCGAACCCTTGGATAGCTTCATAGTGCGCCGCGAAAGAGGCCTAGAGAAGCGTCTTCCTCCAGGCGTTGAGAAGGAGTTGGCGGAAGTCGTTAAGCTTTACAACAACTTCCTAAAACGTCCTGTCTATCCGGTCATGATCCACGACAAGATAGTTTTGGAGTTGGGCAAGTTCCCCAAACCCGATGAGTGGCAGATAATCATATATAACTCCGCTGGCTTGAAGGTGAAGACCTTTGAAGGTCGTGGAGGCCTGCCGAAACGTCTTGAATGGGATGGCTTTTCGGACAAGGGTAAGCCAGTCATAAAGCCGGGTGAAAAGTTTACCTACCGGGTGATACTCCGAAGACGTAGCGGTGCCAGGCGCAAAGAGGTTAGAGAGCTTCCGGAGATAGTAGGGTTCTTCACTAAAACTGACAAGGGCGATCATATGGTGTTCCTAAGCTTAGACGCCGTCTTTCAGCCTGGAAGGGCCGTCTTGCAGCCCGACGGAGAGGAGCGCATCGTTGAGATGCTCAACTTCGTAAAGGATTACTACAAAGGTAAAGGGCCCGTTGATGTATACGTGTATTCTAAAGGCACCTTTCTCTGGGAGGATCGCTCCAAGGTGATCAAAGCCCTCATTCTCAAAAATGCCCCTATAGATCCGGAGAAGCTCCACATAAAGCGCGGTTACTTCGGTCAGGGAGCTAAGTACGAACGCATAGAGGTGCGTTTCAGAGAGTAGGGGGAGGCGGTGACCGACTTCCCTGAGGCGCTAACTTTTGACGATGTGCTTTTGGTACCCCAGTACAGTGAGGTCGTGCCGTCAGAGGTGAATGTGACCACACGATTCAGCCGCAGGATAGAGCTACGCATTCCTATCGTTTCAGCTGCCATGGATACGGTAACCGAGTACCGGATGGCCGTTGCCATAGCTCAACTGGGAGGGATAGGTGTGATACACCGTAACCTATCTCCCAAGGAGCAGGCCTCACAGGTTAGGAGAGTCAAGCGCTTCAGGGCATGGATGGTCCTTGATCCTTACACCATATCACCCAACAGTCCGGTTTCTGAGGCTCGGCGCCTCATGGCCGAGAAGGGTATCTCCGGAATACCCGTGGTGGATGAGAGAGGGAAATTGGTAGGTCTTATAACCCGCAGAGATATAAGATTTGCAGAGGTGGGTGAGGTTAGGAGGTATATGACACCACGTAAGGATCTGAAGGTGGCGAGGGTCGGTGTAAGCTTAGAGGAAGCCAAGGAACTTCTTCAAAAGTGGAAGAAGGAAAAACTCCCTGTGGTGGATGAAGAAGGGCACCTCGTGGGTCTGATAACGGCCAAAGATATATTTAACACCAGCGAACCCGACACCGCTGTCTTGGACTCTAAGGGAAGGTTACGTGTAGCCGCGGCTGTGGGACCAGGTTCCGATCTCGAGGAAAGAGCCGAACTGTTATCCGAAGCCGGTGTAGATGCCTTCGTCGTAGATACCGCCCATGGCCACAGTGGAAGGGTAGGAGGGACTGTGCGGTATCTAAAGAGTCGCTATCCGGATATAGACGTAGTAGCTGGCAACGTAGCCACGGGGGAGGGAGCTCTGTATCTAACGGAGATGGGGGCTGATGCTGTGAAAGTGGGTGTAGGCCCTGGATCCATATGTACCACTAGGGTGGTTGCTGGCGTAGGAGTTCCCCAGCTTAGTGCCATAATATCCGTAGCTAAGGCTTTAAGGGATAGAGAGGTCCCTATAATAGCCGACGGTGGTATAAGGTACTCCGGTGACATAGTCAAAGCTCTGGCTGCCGGTGCGGATAGCGTCATGATAGGAAGCCTTCTGGCCGGCACCGACGAGAGCCCCGGAGAGGATATCTTTTACAACGGTCGTAGATACAAAACCTATAGGGGTATGGGGTCCTTGGGTGCGATGGAGTCGGGTGGAGGGGCCCGTTATGGTTACAATAGACCCACCAAGTACGTGCCGGAAGGAGTTGAGGGGATGGTACCATACAGAGGTCCAGTTGCCGATGTGGTGTATCAGTTGGTGGGAGGACTACGGGCCGGCATGGGATACGTTGGAGCCAAGGATCTGGTTCAACTTAGGGAAAGATCTCGGTTCGTGCGGATAACGGGGGCGGGAGCGAGGGAAAGCCATCCTCATGATATTTTTATAACCAAGGAGGCACCTAACTACAGAAAGGGGGTTTAACGATGGCTATGGAATACGTATACGGAAGAGTAAGAGGTCGTAGAGCGCGCCTTTTGGGGCCGGAGATGTTTGAAGTTCTTCTTAGGGAGGATCTCGCATCTTACGAGAACATCCTGAAGGATACCCGCTATGGGAAATACATCTCTCAACTGAAGTCCTATTCCGGAGTGGATCTTTACATCGTGGCTATCAATCGTGCCTTTACGGATGAGGTAAGAAAGTTGCTCTCCTTCTTGGAGGGAGAGAAGGAGAAGCTGTCTTTGGAGACCTTTCTTTCTCGCTGGGATCTTTACAACCTCATCACGGTGGTCAGGGGTAGGTTCTACTCCGTCTCCGATGAGGAGATAAGAAGAAGCTTATTTCCAGCGGGGGTACTGGATGAGCTTCGCTTGAAGGAACTGCTTGCAGAGGAGAGCGCTTTGGCGGTGGCTGAAAGGGCAAAGATAGCCTTTAAAAACTTACCATTTAGCATAACTAGGGAGGCTATACTCTCCTTGAGGAATGGTGATTTAGCGGCCTTTGAGTATCATCTCTACTCTTCCTTTTACAAGAGAATCTTCACCTTGAGGGTGCATCCCCTAATAAAGGAGTTTTACGCTTTCACCATAGATTCCAAAAACATAAGCATGGCCTTTATATCTCTTCTCTCCGGGAATAGGCCTTCCCACTGGTTGGAGGGGGGGAAGATCAGTCCTAAGATTAGAAAACAGGTTATGCTTATGGAGGATCCGGAGGAGCTGGTAACCTTGGTGCGACGTTACGTGAGGTTTGAGGGAGAGTTTTCGCTTACCAGGTTAGATGAGATCTTTGAAAGGAGGTTCTACGACGAGGTTGAAAGGGGCTTCGCCGTGGATCCTGTTAGCTTCTATGCGGTTATGGAGTACCTGTGGCGTCTGGAGAGGGAGGTAATAAAGTTACGCACTATAATTTACGCCAAGTCCTTCGGACTTCCACGGGAAAAGATAAAGGAGGTTGTCCATGTCTGAACTTTACACGATAGTACTTCAGGGTAAGGAGGAGCTGGGTAACGACCCAGAGGCTATACGTCTCTGGGCAGAACTGTCGGGCGTTGATATAGATTCCATAAACGAGAATACGCCCTTTGATATAGATGTAGCGGATCGTCTCTTGAGGACACTGCCAGAGGTCATAAATCGCATGAAAAGACGAACCACGGAGGAGATAGAAACCTTAGAGGAGAAGCTCAAAAAGGTGCTGGAAAGTAGAGAGAAGGATGAAACGCAGGAGCATAGGGATCTTTTGGAAAAGTTGGATGAGGAGTTGGAAAGTGCGAGCATCTTTCCTATAGAGGAGGATGAAGGGGAAACTCCTGAACTAACGAAATCTGCGGAAGCTGAAGCGGAGGCGGTAGAACCCTCCATTCCCGAGGATGCGTCCTTGGATCTTCCTCTTGAGATCGTTATAAAGGAGAGCGATATACCCGTTGCCGACCTGGTAAGTCTGTTCAAACTCTCAAAGAACAGCGTAGAAGTTCTGAAGGGTAAATGGCCTCCGGATTATGCTGATGTTCTCTTGCACCTTCTCAGATACGGAGGTGTAAATAGGTTTCACCTTACACTCAAGAGCGGATATAAGGTGTGGGGAGAGTATGAACATAACGAGTTGTTGGTAGGGGAGTTCGAGGTCGAAAACGTGGGTGTGGCTAAACTCTTATTCGAAAAGGTGAAAAGGCTCCTAAGATAGGGCATGCTCTGGATTTTCTTCGCCCAGATGGTGGATAGTTTGGAAGTTAAACCTATACGTCTTCGTGTATTCAACCTCTCCCAAAATGAATACGTTCAAGAGACGGTGAAAGTTGAAGTTTTGACTTTCGCTCCCAACGGATCCTCTTTGGTAGTGGATACAATCATTCTACCCAATGGCACGCTTCTTTATGAACCTCCGGCATTCCACATAGTGAGTTTCAACGTCTTCTATGCGGGAGAAGTTTTCCCTTCCAACGTTTTTGTAGTGGGTAAGGATACTTCCGCGGATCTCTACGTGTATGACGTTAAGGATGACTCCACATCCTTAAAGTTGCTTTACGAAAACATAGGCATACTACGGGATAGAGGCGGTTACAGGGTGGTAGAGGTTTTCTCAGTGTTGAACGCCAGTAAGTATGCCTATAGGGGTCCTTATCTCCGTCTTAAGATTCCCAAGGCTGCCACGGGTCTCACGCTTACCACTGGAGAAGAAGATCTTTTGCGTCAGGGGGATGAGGTCGTTCTAACGCCTCTCATCCTACCCGGCGAAGGTACGTTTGCCCTCTCCTATCTTGTGACGCAGGATGGATTCACCATAGAGAGGGAAGGGGCAGGCAACTACAAGCTTTTGGCTGATACCCTGACACCCGTCAGGGTAGAGGTGGGGGTCTATCGGGGAGTAGATGAATTTGAAGGAGAAAAGATCAGAGTGTGGGAGAGTAACAACAGGATAGCTTTCATCGTTGGCATTACGCGAGGAAGGAGGGAACTCATATACTATGCCGTGGCCTTGGGTGTAGTGGTCGTACTTGCTGTGTTCTTCGGCCTTATAGATAAATCCCTACCTCGTAAGTAGGGATTCATCCTTATAATAGCTTCCTCAAGGGGCTTCTTTAAAAAGGAGGTATAAGAATGAAGCTGATAGGAGATAGGTTTCCTGAGGTAGAAGTGGAAACCACTCATGGCAAGATCAAGCTCCCCGATCACTTCGCGGGGAAATGGTTCATTCTCTTCAGTCACCCGGCCGACTTTACGCCTGTTTGTACCACAGAGTTCGTATCTTTTCAGAAACACTACGATGAGTTCCGAGCGCTCGGCGTCGAGCTTATAGGCCTTTCTGTGGATCAGGTCTTCTCCCATATAAAGTGGGTGGAATGGATAGAGAAGAAGCTGGGAGTGAAGATAGAGTTTCCTATAATCGCCGATCATACCTTAGACGTCTCCAAGGAGCTCGGCCTCATACACCCCAACAAGGATACTACCACCGTGCGAGCTGTCTTCATGGTGGATCCTAACGCTATCATCCGAGCCATAATATACTACCCGCAGGAGATAGGCCGTAATATCCCTGAGGTCGTACGGGCTCTAAAAGCTCTCAAGACATTTGATGAGAAGAAGCTGGCCGTTCCCGCCAACTGGCCTAACAACGAACTCATAGGTGATAGGCTCATAGTTCCTCCGGCCAAGAGTGTGGAGGATGCTAAAAGGAGGTTAGAGGCCGCCCAGAGGGGCGAACATGAGTGCTATGACTGGTGGTTCTGTCATAAAAAGGCTTAGAATACAAGGGGGGGGTTCCCCCCTCCCTCATAGGAGAATATAGGGTTTCATTTTTTGGAGCTTTTTATGACCGATACCTTTGATTTTTAGTAGATCTTCAGGTTTTTTAAAGGCTCCGTGTTTTTTACGATATTCAACTATACGACGTGCTATTACAGGACCTACACCCGGTAGAGACACCAGTTCCCTCACGCCGGCTCTGTTTACGTTGACCTTCCGAGGTCTTCTTTTACGAGTGGTGTAGAGTTTCCTCTCATAGAGGAAGTATGTTGTATCTACGGGGAGATCTTGAGGGGGTGGGATTCTTTCGGCCTCGTAGGTTTTAAACACCTTCGGAGAGGTTGAAAGATCCTTATAGATGGAGTAGGCTAAACCTAAAAGAGCCATGATTAAAATTATAAAAGCACCTTTCAATTCTTGGGGGGACGGCTCAAAGAGACTCTTTAAGTATTTGAATAGGTTGCCACACATACGGCCACGGCTACACCCTTACTGTGCGAGATGGAGAGATGGAACTTTAAACCTCTACCATATACCGCCGCTTTACCTTTAAGTACAACCTCCGGAGGTGAGGTGATGCCGCCTAATATTTCGACATCCCGCCATCTTATACCTCCCTTCAAGCCTTTACCCAAAGCTTTCAGAACGGCCTCTTTAGCAGCAAACCTACCAGCCAAACTCTCCATGGAGTGGGAGAGTTTCAATTCCTTAGATGAGAATATTCGTTCCAAAAGTTTCGGTGTCCTCCTCACCCTATAGGCAAAATCCTCCACCTCCACTACGTCTATGCCGATACCAGCTACCAAATTACCCTTATGGCCAGGGCTATGAACAAGTTCAAAAGAGATAGGGGTAGTAGAACCTTCCAGGAGAAGGTCATTAGCTGGTCGAATCTCAAGCGGGGCAGTGTCCATCTTATCCACACGAATAGGAAGAGAAAGAAGGCTACTTTCAGAAGCATCCAATGCACGCCTGGAAAGAGGTTTATACCCGGCAAGGGTCCGTACCACCCTCCCATGAAGAGAACGGCTATGGCGGATGAGGCTATGACCATATTGGCATATTCTCCGGCGAAGAACCAGGCGAATCTCAAAGAGGAGAACTCTGTGTGATAGCCACCCACTAACTCCGACTCCGCCTCCGGCAGATCGAAGGGTAGCCGGTTGGTTTCGGCATAGGTGGTTATAAGAAAAACGACGAAGCCTATGAACTGCGGGATGGCGAACCACATCGCCCTTTGGGCTTCGACTATATCTACCAGTGAGAGTGACCCCGCCATTAGGGCTGGACCTAAGGCGGCTATGAACATGGGTATCTCATAGGAGATTATCTGGGAGGTTGATCTTAAGCCACCCAAGACGGAGTACTTACTTCCGCTGGATAGACCGCCGAGTATAACTCCATAACCTGCTAAGGAGGTGGCCGCCAGAAGCCACAGAAGACCAAAGTCGGGGTTGCTTATATAGAGATTGGGACCGTACGGTATAACGGCCATGGCGACTATAGGAGCGGCGAAGAGAATACCGGGAGCTAAGAAATGAAGGAGCCTATCCACCCTGGCGGGTATGACTTCTTCTTTGAAGGCCAATTTTAGAACGTCAGCTACCGGCTGGAGAAGACCAAAGGGACCTACCACGTTAGGGCCTATCCGATCCTGCATCCAGGCGGCCACGCGTCTTTCAACCCACACCATGTAGGCGGCAGCTGTCATAACTCCACCGAAAATGACCAGAGCCTTTATTGCCCAGATCACGTAAGGGTTAGAAAACAGCTCGATCAAATGGGCGCGGGAGGACTCGAACCTCCGACCTCCGGTATGTGAGACCGGCGCTCTAACCAACTGAGCTACGCGCCCGAAGGCAAATATTATAAAGGGGTACGTGGTCACGCATAGAGACTGCCTACGGAAACTCAATGTCACAACCCCTTTAGAATCAAAGTATGGAACGGATTGTAACTTTATCACTTTTTGTGCTATGTGCCTGTGGATCCGGTAGCACTCAGAATGCAAATACACAGCAGCGGCATCGTATGGCCATGATGGAAGAACGTGGCCACGCGGACAAGGTGAGTGTCAAACGGCATCGTCTCTATATGCACGGGGGGTTACCAGCCGAGTACGCCGGAAAGAGTAATCCCTACAAGCCAACCCCAGAACTGGTCAAGAGGGGAGAGGAGATCTACATGCAGCACTGTAAAGCTTGCCATGGTGAAAAAGGTAAGGGAAACGGTCCTGACGCCTCTGGTCTGGATCCCAGGCCCTCCGATCTGTCTTTCGTAATGCCTCGTCACATCGCCACCGATGAGTATCTGTTTTGGACCATATCCGAAGGAGGAAAACTGATAGGAAGTGCTATGCCCTCTTTCAAAGATATCCTCTCTGAGAAGGATAGATGGGCCGTAATCCTGTATCTCCGAGAGAGGTTTGGAGGAAATCGCTGATCTGTAACGATACGTTACGTTCCATCTAGCGGTTGTAGAATCTCATACTATGTTGGAAAACATAAGGAAGTTTCCTCAAATGCTTCTCTTTGAACCGGAGGTTGTAGGAAGGATCCCGGAGTTTAGTGGGGGACGTATGCTTATCTTCGGTATGGGGGGGTCTGCGGCAGCCGGTGATCTTTTCACCGACTGGTCAGGATTGGATGTTAGGGTAATAAGGGGTTACGATGTACCCGAATATGTTGGGGACGATGATTACTTCGTAGCCGTGTCTTATTCCGGAAACACGGAAGAAACCTTAAGTGCGTACTCAGGGGCGGTTAAGAGGGGACTTAAGGGTTTTGTGATAACTACCGGTGGTAAGCTCATGGAAAGGGCGATGGCGGACGGGTTAGGGGTCGTTAGAGTGCCTGAAGGTTATCAACCGCGTGAAGCCTTCGGTTACCTTCTAAGGGCCTTGGTTGCTGGTACCCACATTGCAGGTATCTTAAATGAGGAAGCCTTCGGAGAATTTCAAGATGTGGCCTCCAGGATGAAGGGACATCTTGGTGAACTTTCCACACAGGAAGGGAGGCCTTACGAAGTGGCCAGTGCTCTGTATCGCCGTCTGCCTTTTATATATTCCGATTCTGCCATCTTCTCTGTGGCCATACGTTGGAAAAATCAGATTAACGAAAACGCCAACTCCTTTGCCCATGCTATGGCCTTTCCTGAACATAACCATAACGAGATAGAGGGGTTTGAATATCCGGAACTTTTGGAGACGAGGGCTTGGTTGTTGTTCTTAAAAACGGATTACGACCATCCTAAGGTCAAGCTACGTATGGAGTTGGTTGAGGATATACTTCGCGATTTCGTGATAGGTTCGGAGAGCATCCAGGCTAAGGGGGATAGCCGTTTGGAACAGATCCTCTATTTGGTTTGGTTCGGTGATTTCGTATCCTACTGGTTGGCGGTGCAGTATGGCACGGATCCCTATCGGATAGATCGTATAAGGCGACTCAAGAAACTGTTAAGTAAAGATGCCTTTTAAGAGGACGGTGGGCCAGGAGATTCCCAAGCGCATCCTACTGAAACTTTTGGATTCTCCAAAGGTTCCTACGCTTATGTTCGTGGGACCGGAGGGAGTGGGTAAAGCTACACTCGCCTACGAGATGGCCGAAATTTTGGCACGGAGCGTGGGGAAGGGCTCAGCCGTCCGGTCGTTGGCTTGTCAGGATCTGTATATCCTCTCGCCTCTTCCCCCAGTGCCTGGAAAACCAAGACCACAGGACTTCTACTCATCGACGGGAAGCATCGGCATAAACGATGTACGCCGTCTTAAGCGAGACGTCGTAAAACCCCCGATGGTTTTACCCTACAAGGTTGTCGTTATAATGAACGTGGAGAATGCTACCGTTGAGGCCCAAAACTCCATGTTAAAACTTTTGGAGGAAGGTTGGAGGAGAACGCTGTTCATTCTCATATCCTCAAATCCCAATCGGGTTCTTCCCACCATACGTTCCCGCTCTCTGCATATAAAGTTTTCTCCTTTGACTTACGAAGAGTTTAGGGAGGTGGTCGGTAAAGATGATCCACAGCTTTATGAGATGGCCGGACATAGTCCTGGTGTAGCCCTGAATCTGTTAAGCACTTTAGGGGACATCAGAAGGATTTATGAGCTATGGAGAGATACCTTATTAGGGAGTAGGACGGCTCTCCAGCTCCTTCTTGAGGCCTTCAATAACTATGGACTTCCGGTTCTACGGGTTGGATATTATGTACTTAGAATTCTTTACGCTCAAGGGAGCATATCCTACGTTCGCTTTAGGGGAATTTATAAAGCTATGGGAGATGTGGAGTTGGGCTATCGAAGGCATTTACCTGCTCCCTTCTTGCATCTTCTTCCTCTATGGTCTCCTCCACCGATGAGCGTTGATGTATGAGGTTGAAGGTATAGCTGTGAGACTATTTGGCCGCTACCTCTCTTTGAAATCCCAGAGTGTTGAGCGATGGATTTCACACCACGAGACTTTATACTCTTTTACCACGTAAACGTTCTTTTGGGCATACAGCTTCCTTTCAAGGGAGTATGAGATCCTCTGAGAAGTGCCACTCCTTTACCTT
>JAADCS010000012.1 GCA_013154295.1 Thermotogae bacterium | reverse complement strand
GTTGATCCTCACATCCTTTATCTCACCCCCCTTTGTCCTCATCTTTACCTCGCACGATGGCCCCTTCAGTTCTATTTCCTTGCTCCCTACCCCTGTGAGGATCTCAAAGAGAAGGTCATCAGCAACCTTCAACATTCGTCACTGTATTATACGCTGGACCACAGGCAAAATGTCAAACCTCCCCTTTAAAATAAACGGTATGTTATGGATCCTTTTTACACAGGTGATAGATAACGAAGCTGACTTCGGTATAGTGGAGGATGTTAAAGGTAAGAAGGCGAAGTTCTATAACCTTGAGGGCATATTGGGGGTATGGTGGGGATACGAAAGGCTTTATTACAGAGGTGAGGGTGCCTTTCAGATGCAGTTTGATGAAGGTTTCTACGGTAGGCTATCCGTTATATCCTTTGATGAATACTACTTCTTTCCCACCGTTCGCCTAAAGGAACTCTACGTTGAGAAACTCTATGACAACGGTTTGGATGTAAAGTTCGGTCTTGGACCCATCTTCTGGGAGAACGGTGTGGTGTTTGGGGATTATCTTGGTGGCAACCCCTTCCTTAGTGTGTTCTTCGGAAAGGAGATCTGGGGGGAAATGCTCCTTTATAAGATTACGGACAATATGGGTGTAGCCCTTAGAGGCGCTTTGGATCTGGGGAACTTCACAGTTGGGGTTTACGGGATATACGACACCGTAGGCCTTGGGTACGTAGGCACCTCCTTGAATCTTGATCTTCCCTTCCTTGCCTTTTCATTGGAGGCAACCGCCCAGAGGTACAACGACGATTACAATGGCGCCTTTATGTTGCATACGTTCGTGCGACCTTCCAGTTGGTTCATAGGTCTTCTGGCTTACTCTTTTACCCCCAACTTCAAGCGCATGATAGCCCAGGGTCTTGAGCTGGATCCGAATAATTCTCCCTTCTTCGGTGTTTCAACCTATCTAACGTACACGACACCCGGTATTCCCTGGACCTACCCGCAAAACACATCTGCGCAGGTCCTGCGTTTCGGCTTTGAGAAACCTTTGAACGAGGATTGGAATTTCAAGCCCTTCTTTGACGTAGGAGCCTATCAATCGGAGGCCTTGAATATGGGTACCAGCGGGTGGTTGGCGGACGTACACCTTAGGTTTGATTGGACGGATACCTACTACACTGGTTTCTCCGGTGGTGTCTTCCTGAAGGACGGGAACTTCAACTGGAGCCTGGCCATCTATTCAGTGAAAAACGTGAGCTTCTGATGAGTTTGGGAGAAGTCAGGGAGTTTGACTTTTCACCCTTTTATGCACGTATAAACGGAGGTAAAATACCGGTTCCGCTCTCCGGAGTTGAAACTTTGATAATGTCAGGTCGTATAGATGCCACCCCGTACCCCTGTACTTTAGCTTCCGCGATACCTAAAGGATACGGCCTCCTGCCTTATGGCGTGTCCTTGGGGGCGGGAGCCGAAAGCCTTTATCTCCTGTCACGAATGCCCCTGGGTGAAATTTCCTCCTTGGGTGTTCTAAAGGGGTACGAGTTCCTCCTTCACCTCCTCGAAGAGGTCCTTGAAATAACTCTTAAACAGAGTTTAAAAACCATACGATTGGGCATCGTATCTGATGTATTTCCAAATCATGACGCGTACATTCTCTACGGTGACAAAGCCCTAAGGCGAAAAGAGTATGGTTTTCCTGTTGCGCTAAATCTTGCTAAGAGATTCTACGAACTCAAAGGTAGGCCTCTTAACCTGGCCGTTTGGATCGCCAGGTTGGATCTTCGTGAGGAAGCTGAAGTTCGTATAGGTAACTCGTTGGCTTTCTGGATGTTAAACAGGAAAACTTTTACAAGGAGATATGCAGAAGAGCGAAAGATCCCCTTCGCTATACTGAAGAGTCACGTTTCCCATCTGATTTTTGGGCCTATGAACCTTTAAGCCGCACCCTTAAAATGCTTACCCATGCCTAAAGTCCTGATAGCAGGAAGTGCAGGTTTTATAGGCACCCATTTAACAGAGTACTTTTTAAAAAGAGGATGGGAGGTGGTTGGAGTAGATAACTTTTCAACCGGCAAACCCGAAAACGTGAGGCGTTTTTTGAACGAACAAAATTTTCGTTTCTACGAGATGGATGTAACCAAGAGGGTTCCCAAGGAAGATTACGACTATATCGTAAATCTGGCCTCCCCAGCTAGCCCCAAGAGGTATCTGTCCTTACCGGTTGATACTATGCTGGTGAATTCCATAGGTGTCAAGAATCTTTTAGATTTAGCCAAGGAGGTGGGTGCTACATTCCTTTTGGCTTCCACGTCGGAAGTGTATGGGGATCCTATGGTTCATCCGCAACCCGAAACTTATTGGGGAAACGTAAATCCCGTAGGGCCACGGAGCGTGTACGATGAAGGTAAAAGGTTTGCGGAGGCCATAACTATGGCCTATTATCGGTACGATGAGCTTCCCGTTAGGATAGCTCGGATATTCAACACTTACGGTCCTTTCATGGATATAGCTGATGGTCGCATAATTCCCAACTTCGCCTATCAAGCCCTAAGCGGGAAACCTTTGACCATCTATGGAGATGGTTCTCAAACACGAAGTTTTTGCTATATATCAGATATGGTAGAAGGTTTGTTCCGTCTTCTCACTTACGAAGGGTTGGACGGTGAGGTAGTCAATCTCGGTAATCCTGAAGAGATAAGCGTGCTAAAGGTAGCCAGGCTGGTAGTTGAAATCTTAGGGCTGCCGGAGAACTTCGCTTACCTTCCTATACCCCAAGACGATCCCAAACGTCGCAAACCTGATATAACCAAAGCTAAAAGGCTCTTGAACTGGGAGCCACAGGTTTCCTTTAGGAGAGGTCTTGAGAAAACCCTAAACTGGTATAAGGAGGTTTTAAATGTGGGATAGCATACCGGTAGATCTTCAACCCTATATCTATGGCCTTCTCTTTATCTTCGGATTTTTGTTTGGCAGTATTCCGTGGGCCTACATCGTGGCCAAGTTGGTAGCGGGGATAGATATACGCCAATACGGTAGTGGAAACGTGGGAGCCACTAATGTAGCCAGGGTATTGGGCTGGAAGTGGGGCAGCTTAGTTTTTCTTCTGGACGCCCTTAAAGGTTTTATACCGGTGTTTTTGGTTAGAGTTTTGGTTCCTTACAACGTGGAGTTAGCTCTCATAACCGCTCTGGCTCCAATATTGGGGCACATATTCACTCCGTTTTTGGGTTTTAAGGGGGGTAAGGGGGTAGCGACAGCGGTAGGAGCCTTTGCCGCCATAACGCCGATAGGGGTAGGCATAGGTTTTCTGGTCTGGATAACCACCGTCCTATTAACAGGATGGGTATCCTTAGGCTCCCTTTTAGGATCCTTGGCTGTCTTTCTTTGGATACTCTTAGCGGATCCCAACCGAACGTCCCTGCCTTTTATTATCATTTCGGGGCTGGCGGTCTTATTTATATGGGTAAGGCACTACGGAAATATAAAGAGGTTGCTTACCGGTAGGGAACCTAAGATTTGGGACAGCGAGGGTAAAGGGAAGAGGTATGATTAAAAGAGTCGCTCTATTGATTCTACTTTCCGTAGGTTGTTCTGACGTAGATGTGCAGAAAGGAGTTAGATACGATGCGCAGCTCATGAAGGTCCCACAGATCCCTGGTTCGGAGACCGTGGGTAGAATCGTAAGTAGATCAGCTAAAAACGAACTCATAACCTATGTTTTGAGAACTAAATCACCGTACGATTCTGTGGTATCTTTCTATTTGAAGAGCGTGAAGGGAATGGACAGTGCCGCTGCAGGTCAAATTTATACTATAACTTCAGGTACGGAGCTTATGATTCAGATAAAGGAGGAAGGTTCCTACCGAGAGATAACTGTGACCCGCAGTTTCTTACGAAAGTAGCATAGCCACCATACTTAAGAACATATAAGAGGAGGCCGCTTTGAAAAGAATAAATGAGCGGCGATCGTTGGGTTTTGCAGTGTTAAGAAGGGAAATACCGAAAAAAACTAAGAAGGCCGTGGTTGTCAAAACTATCCCGAAAGATGAAGCGTTCAGAAGGTGTGCCGTAACCAGCATGGAAATGTAGGAAAGGAAAATAAATACGGGTACGAGGTATGACGAAAACCGGACGCCGTAGACGTTGGGTAGAACTGGAACTCCAGCTTTCCGATAATCTTCGCGATACTTGATTTCAAAGGTTATATTGTGGATAGGTACCCAGAGGAAAACCGTTAGAGCCATTAAGAGACCTATGGCATCAACCCTTCCGATGGCCAAAATTCTTCCCCCTAAAATAGGTATGGCTCCCGCTATACCCCCCCAGATTATCGACCAAGGGGTACGGCGCTTAGTGATCAGGGTGTAGATGAGAACGTTAAACCCAAAGCCTACCAAAGCCATCGCGCCGTATAAGGGATTCAGGAGGAAGGAAAGGACGATTCCCAAAAGTGAAACGATCACTCCCACACCAAAAACCTCACCTCTGGGTACCACACCTGACGGTATAGGCCTATTGCGGGTGCGTTCCATTATGGCATCTATGTCGGCATCATACCACATATTTATGAGGGTAGCGCCTGATATAACTAAGAACATGGATAGGAGTAAAAGGAGGAAGATACGAATCTCAAAGTGGTCGGCCGTCAAATAACCCACTACCCCGGTTAAAACGAGCATAAGGGTTTGGAATGGTTTTATAAGGGTCCAATACGCTTTTAGTCGTCTCATTTTAGAGACCTCCAAAAAACCATAAGGAGTAGAACGAGAGCCAAAGTGTAATGAGTGGTTACCATGGTAGGGCTTAGCATACTGTAAGCGGATAGAGCCCCAAACACACTTGTGAGCAATACCATGAAGGTTATCAATGCAAACCAAATCTTATCTTTGGCTTTAAACGTTAAGTAAAGAGCCACAAAGAGAATAACGTAACTGAAACCCCGGTGTAGAACCTGAAGCATAACATCACCGGTCCAAGGTTTGCCTAAACAGAGAAATATATCCTGCCCGCATGCAAATCCAGCTTTAGCCTTACGTACGGCTGTTCCTAAAACGATCTGAACCGATAGGAGGACGAAAAGCGTTAGATTGAAAGGTCCATCCCCTTCCAAGTTCCACGAAAAATCTTTTGGAGGGTTGGCATCCCACTTCAGCATCAGAGTAGCTGTTAGAATGGTTAATAAACCGAATACCGCGTGAGAGATGGAAACCCAGAAGGGCATTTTCATGATCACCGTTAAACCCCCGATAAGGATTTGAGCTACGAGAAATATCAGGAGCCAAACTCCGGCCTTTGTCAGGAACGTACCACGGTATCGCTTGAAGGCCATAGCTGTGGTACCAACTACGAAAATCGTTGTTAAGGCCGCCAAAACGCGATGAACGTACTCCAATATGGCAACGCTATGTTCGGGTGGGAGAAGGGTACCGTAGCATAGGGGCCAGTCAGGACAGCCTAAGCAGGCACCTAATGCAGCCGTAGCGCTCCCGAAAACCATAAGGGCCACCATAGAAAGTAGTGTTCCCCACAATAAGAACTTCTTCATTGGTGCCTATTCTAACCTTGATCTTTCAGAGAAATTTTAAAAAACTTCCCTGGAAATTTGAAGATATTTTGGGAACTTTTGCCAAATATTGAGAAAAAATTTATATAGATTCCGGATCTTGTAGCGATAAAACCTGATGGAGATCAAAACGATGTCCTTTTAATCTAGTCGTTCAGGACGTTTCCCAGCGTTGAGGGAAAGGTTATGCTCTTTTGCTGCATAAATGTCTTTTTTTGATGTGCAACTCTCTTTCAGAGGGATATGGGATTTTTGAAAGGTAGATCATAGGATGGTTTCACTTGGAGGCTGTTTGGCCGCAGAGTGAAACCACCTCTTCACCGGCAGTAGTTCATGGCCTTTTTGATCTCCCCATTGTCGGTTAGGTCGCAGGGGGTTTGGCCATAATCATCTTTGGCTTTAACATCAGCCCCCTTTTCAACCAAGTACTTAACCACCTGTAGATGTCCTTCTAAGGCAGCCGAATGCAAGGGGGTTTTGCCATAAGCATCCTTGGCATTAATATCGGCACCTTTTTCAACTAAATACTTCACCATGGATAGATACCCCTGCTCGGCGGCATCATGCAAAGGAGTGTTGAACGCATCTTCAGCATTAACATCGGCCCCTTTCTCCACTAAGTACTTCACCACAGGTAGATGACCCCCCCGAACAGCCCAATGCAAGGGAGTGTTAAACGCATCTTGGTCATCAACCTCTGCCCCTTTTTCAACCAAGTACCTCACCACGGAGAGATGCCCTCCAAGGGCAGCCCAATGCAAGGGGGTGTTGCCATACTCATTCTTAGCATTAACATCAGCACCTTTCTCAACTAAGTACTTTACCACCTGTAGATGTCCTTTCTTGGCAGCCTCATGCAAGGGAGTTTCGTCGTCGTTATCCTTAGCATTAACGTCTGCACCTCTCTCAACCAAGTACTTAACGACCCCCAGATTACCCACGGCGGCCGCGTAGTGCAACGGGGAACGGCCGAACTCGTCCTTAATATTGACGTTGGCCCCTTTCTCCACCAATCGCTTGATCTCATCCAGATCCCCCAAAAGGGCGTATAGGAGCAGCGGAGTCCATCCTAAAGAT
>JAADCS010000007.1 GCA_013154295.1 Thermotogae bacterium | reverse complement strand
ACCCTGCCACCTTCCTGAGAGTTCTGGATACGAAGGAGTGGAAAACTGCTTACGTGGAACCCACACGCAGACCAAAGGATGGACGATATGCTGAAAATCCCAACAGAGTTCAGCAGTATCATCAGTTTCAGGTGATACTCAAGCCCCCTCCGGAGAATGTGATGGATATTTACCTTCAGTCCCTGAAGGAACTGGGAATCGACATAAAGAAGCACGATATTCGATTCGTTGAGGATGACTGGGAATCTCCCACCCTCGGTGCATGGGGTCTGGGATGGGAGGTATGGCTCGATGGCCTCGAGATAACCCAGTTCACCTACTTCCAGCAGTCCGGTTCCGTGGATTTGAAGGTTCCCTCCGCCGAGATAACCTATGGACTCGAAAGAATTGCTATGTTCGTCCAGAATGTGGATTCCATATTCGATATTCGCTGGAACGATAAGTACACGTGGGGCGATATCTACAGGGAATTCGAAAGGCAGTGGTGCGTGTATAACTTCGAGGAGGCCGATGTGGATTTCCACATGAGGGCCTTCGATTTTTACGAGAAGGAGGTTCCCCGCCTTCTGGAGAAGGGACTGGTATTTCCGGCCTACGATATGGTGATCAAGATGTCCCATACCTTCAACGTGCTGGATGCCAGGGGCTCCATTTCCCCCTCTCAGAGGGCTATCTATATAGGGAGGATCAGAAAAGCCGCCAATATGGTGGCAAAGGAATATCTTAAAATGGTGGGAGAGTATGAAGGAGAAAGATAGGATCCAGAAGATAAAGGATGAGCTTGCCAAGGCGCTCAGATTGCTCTTTATTTCGTACCTGTACTCAAAAGAGACTGGTGGAGATGGTGATGAACTGGAACTCGAGACCCTGAAGGAGTTGAATGGTAGTGGAATAGCCAGTCTGGTGGCATCCATCATGGGACTGGTGTCCTATCTCAAGGAGGGTCACGTAATGGATCACACTGATGCGGATGGCTTCCTGGAAGTCCTGTCGGAGCTGGACGTTTCTTCCATAGATGAGATGGACTTTTCAGCGATGGACGAAGTGATGCTGTATCTCAGAAATGAGGCGGTGGATGCATAAACCCCTCCTTCAGATACTTCTCGATTCCGGTTATTTTCCTCGCAGGAAAGCGTTTTCCTATATCAAGAGGGGACACATAAAGGTCAACGGCAAACCCGTTCGCGATCCTGATGCTTTAGTGGATCCATTTACCAGTTCCATTACCTTCAAGGGATTCAGGATAAATCCTTATGTAAAAAAGAAGGAGTACGTCATCTACAATAAGCCGGCGGGTGAATTCTTCGTTCCCCGAGAGATAATGCATCTGCTTCCATTGGAACCCCTTGAGAAGGAAGATATGGGATTGATGATCCTGACCAATGATCCAGAACTCCTCAGAAAGTTCAGAAATTCACATATAAAGAGGACTTACATAGTAAAACTCTCCCGTCCTCCGAGAGATAAGCTGAAGATAGAGGGGGCGAAATATACCACGATCGGGAAGAACCTCCTGAAATTGACCACGGCGAAACTCAGGTTCCATCAATTGAGGGAGAAAATCCCCAACGTGGTCAATGTCAAGAGGGTGGAGATCGAGCCGATAGTCCTGCCGGACGATCTCGATGAAGGTCGCTTCAGACCATTGACAGATGATGAAAAACTTGCGCTGGTGGAGTATGTCCTTTCCAGATAGGTTTTTTGCCTTTAAAATTATTGTTATCATGAGAAAGGTTGTGGGAATAATATTGATCATGGGGTTGACGGGCTTCGCCCATGGCCAAATCGAGTTATTCAGGGCAGGCGATGTTGTGGATGCCTATTTCGATGGCGAAATACTCGCAACAAACGTTTATGTCACGTCCCATATCCCTGATCTTACTGGTGTCGGAATCCCTGCTCAGAACGAGATGTTCCAGGCCGGCTATGCGAAGGTCAGATCTCAATTGGTGATAAATGAAGCATTTATCATAGGATTGGGCCTCACGTGGTGGGGAATCTATTCGGGATATCCCAAGAAGAATTATCCGTTTTTGAGCGAGGCGTATGTGGTTAGTGACACCCTCCGCTGGCCTATAGCCCAGAAGGCTTACATCTACGGTGGACGTATGAGGATGAATTACGGAACTGGCCTGCTGATCTCCGACTTCTATGGTACCGGCTATAACACGTTCGGATTGACCATGCAGTTCACCCGGGAGCAGCCCATTTATCTGGACATCCTTTACATGAAGCTTTCCGAAGGTGGTGGGAATCAGATAGACTGGACCTACTTCCCCGTGGCCCTCAATACGGATAGCACCAAGTCCTTCAAGTGGATCTATACGAAGTACGATCTCGAGAATTACAGCATCATTCTGAGGAAGACCAGAAGGGAAGACCAACCTTTCGCTTTGAATCTGTACCTTACCACCCTTCTGGAGGACAGGAATCTGGAGGCCTTCCTGCCCTTCTGGACGGGATTCTATCTGGATGTTGGACCCATAAAGAAGTTTAGCCTTACCGCTGAGCTGGGTTATCTGTTTGGAAAGTGGGAGGCCAGAAGGCCTGTTTATAATGACTTTCCTGACAAGTTATATACGGATGTAAGGGGATGCGATCCCGCTGTCGATGGGGATAACTGTCCCGGATTTAAGTTCAATGCTCTGGCATATACCATCAATGCCCGCTATGATGCTACGGAGACCTTCTCCTTTGGAATTGGTTATTCCAGCTTTCAGGGTGACGATGGTACCACTCCCGACGTTTATGAGGGCTGGTTCAGTCCCACCCTGCGCAGCGAGTTGAATATAAATAGCAGCTGGAGCAAGTGGAGTGGCCTCGGTGAGGTATTCACCTTCGGGCTCAAACCCGGTCTGTACAGGGATGTCTTCGGCAGCAACCTTTCCGATCTGAGGGTGCTTAATGTCTATTTCGAGACGACACCCTATGCGATATACCATTCTCTGAAGACCAGATTCGACTTCTTCGCTTACTGGGAGTACTGGGGACCTGAATACGAGTTTTACTCTGCAAATCCCGATGCTCCCATACAGTCCAATCAGCCCTATTCCTTGGATATAGGATACGAATTCGACCTCACTTTCAGGCTTGTCTATGCTGACTTTGCTGATATTGGACTCATAATCGGTTACTTTATGCCCGGGAACAGGCTCAAGTACGGATGGGCCAGGCCTGGATCTCTTAACATACTCGAGAAGTTCGATGAATTGCCGGATGTACAGTACCTCTATACCAAGGCGTCCGGTAGTATCATAGCCAGGTTCTGGATATACAGGCAGATCAATTTCTAATCAGGATATGAAGAGTGGGGGGATCCCCCCCCGCCTTTGCGATAAACACTTTCACATTTTCATTCTGGAATCCTCCTCCGAAGGAGATACGTGTATGACTTCCATTCAGCCAGTGAGGTTGTGCGAATATAAACGCATTTTGCATCAGGGGAATTTCTGCCTTCATATATAGGTATCGGGGTGTCCTGATGGCATCCTCCGGATATCCTGCTATACTGGATGCGCCTCCGATGAAGGTACTGTCGGTCTGTGAAAGATATCCTCCTGCTTCGAATATCCACATCCGACCCCATCCCTCCAGAGTCCAGCCCCTGAGATATTCTATTCTGCCTTTCAACGTCTTCGTGTCCAGCGCTGTTGCCAGTCCCATACCCGATCCCGGGGCATACTTTATGCCTGCATACCATATGGACTTCTTCAGCATCAGGCGATATGTCTCAGTTCCATCCCTCCGGTAATTGAACAGAAGTGCTGCGGGCTTGCTGGTAGGAAGGCCCATGGTAATGGAAAGGATAGATTTTCTGGGGCTGTAATATACTTCTATGCCATCCCACTTCGCTTCCAGGCTTCCCTTTATGCTATCGGAGATGAATATTGCCCCCCTGATCCTGGGAGTTCCTTCATTTCCAATTATCAGACTGTCCCCCCCGATAATTATTTTGCTTTTATTCCCGAAGAAGCGATCCAGCATATTCAACCGATCCTCCAGGGTCTTCATTCTTACTATTCGATTTTCGAAATCCCTGGCCAGTACTCTGTATGAGAGGAAAGAGGCAAAATAACCCGATATCTTCACGTGCCGGCTAATGAATGGGAACCCCTTCCGGATATTCAGGATCATTACCAGGGTGTCGTTCTTTATAAAGAGTTCCTGAATCGAGACCTTTGCATTTATATAACCTTCTTCCATTAGGCTCGTCTGGATGGAATCCAGAACCGATCCCGGGGATAGGGTGTCGGTTAATGCTTTAAGAACAAGAATTCCTTCCACCGCTCATCGTCTATCCGGCTTCTCATTATGATGAGTTCAAAGTATGTTGGTTTTCTCGGTTTGGAGAGAAGTTTCATCCCGGCTTCTTCCGGGGTTCTGTCTCCTTTCTTGGCATTACATTTTACACAGGCAGTAACCAGATTCTCCCAGGTGTCCTTTCCACCCCTCGACTTGGGAATCACGTGATCCACGGTAAGGGGAGGTTTGCGGGTTCCGCAGTACTGACACGTATAGTTGTCCCGCAGAAGAATATTCTTCTTGGTCAGAGGGGGTTCCCTGTACTTGAGATGTATATACCTTTTCAATCGTATTACGACAGGGCGTGGAATCGCAATACTGCTGGATTTTACCAGATGATTTTCGTCGAAATAAACGAGTTCGGCTTTAAGGAGGACGAGCAACTTTATCGCCCTCCTAAGACTCACTATATTCAGCGGTTCATATGTCTGGTTAAGTAATAAAACACGCCGCCCCATCTATTTTCAGTCTATATTGTTGCACTTCCTCCATGCTATCTGCCTGTATTTCTTCGTCACTTCCTTCTTCTTCAGTACGTATCTCTTCAGGCTTTCGGAGGGGATCTCTCCCTCGGTCAGAGCCTTGTTATAGTATGCAATTGCAGTGTCATAGACCTTATAGGCTTTGCAATATTTCTTCTTTTTTCGCAGGGCTGTTGCCCTGTCGTAGTAAATATCTCCCAGGTTTACATAGATGAAGGAGATGTTCTTGGCGGAACCCTCCTGCTTGGCCAGTTCGAGGGCCTTCTTGTACATCTTCTCGGCGTTGGTCAGATCCCTCAGGTGTTCGTTGTAGACGTAACCGAGCTTTATGTATATGGAGGAGTGGTTCTTCTGCTCTGCAAGTTTCTTCAACAGCGCTATGGCCTTCTTGCCCATGCCGGCCACCACGTAGGCGTCTGCGAGATCGTATGCGTACTTGAAGTTGTCAGGTTCTTTCTCATAGAGCTTTTCCAGATACTTGATCGTGCGCTTTGCATACTTTACCACATCGGGGCTCTCGGGATTCTCCTTCTTGAGTTTCTTGTAGTAGTCACCGTTAATCTTATAACCCAGTTTCCATATATCCACATTCGTGCTATCCATCTGATAGGCCTTTTCTATTATATCGGATGCAGCCTTATAGTCTCCGATTTCGTACAGGAACTTGGCATAGGCTATATAGAATTTCAACTCCTCGGGATACTTCTTTATAAGGGCTTCATAAAGGGTCCTGGCTTCTCCCGGTTTCCCCGCCTCCTCGTAGACCTTCGCCAGGCCAAATAATATATCCTCATTGGTTGGATCGAGTTCCAGGGCTTTCTTGTAGTATTCTATGGCCTTATCGTATTCCTTCTTTATGACACCATAAACGTATCCCAGACCCTGATAACCCTCGGGTTTGTCGGGAAATTTCTTTACCATAAGCTCATATATGGAGATGGCAGAATCGGGCATATCCATGTGGAGGAAGGCCTTGGCCATTATAAGGTATGCAGTGGTGTAAGTGGAATCGTGTTTCAAAGCCCTGCGGGTGTTCTCGATAACCTTTTCATAGTTTTCCTTCAGCATGTAATCTTTGGCCACGGCTGTCCACATTATTGCGGAGTCCCTGGGAGTCACTGGCTCCTGCGCCAGAAATATCAGCATCAGTTCCATGAGACAAATTTTAAGGCATTCTTTTGAGTAAATGATGATCCGGATAATAAACTGTGGATGCGGGGCTTCCATGGGGTGAATTTAGAGGGTAAATTTTTGTGTCAAAAATATTTATCCTGCGGGATCGAATCCCTCGCGGTTACTCTTTCCAGTTGAGATATAAGCGGAAAAGATTTTTATGAATAAACTAAAATAACTGTGCCATAAGCGATCTGATCTATATCGATTTATGCAATATCGGTACTATCTGTATTAAACTTTTCTCCATGCAATTGATTATCGTTGCCCTCTCGGGAGTGAGTTTCATATCCGGTTCCGTGCAGTACAGGACTGTTCTGAAGGCTGTGGGAGCGCTTCCGGATCCTGTAGCCGGAAAGAGCAGAGCCATGAGGGTGGATTCCAGGGTGAATCCCGACACATCCCTGGATATCCGGATGATTATACCCGTTCGCTCCTTCAAATCCGGAAACACCACCAGAGATAGAGAAATTGCCAGGATTCTCGGATATCCGAAGCATAAGTTTATTTTCTTTAGGTCCAGAGTGCCTTCGGATGTGGTGAAGAAGGTTCTGGAAGGCGGAAATGGAGAGGTTGAGGTCAAGGGAACGCTGAAGGTGAAGGGAAAGTCCAAGGAATACACATGGAAGATTAAGTATGAATGGCTTTCGGAGAATAGATTACAGC
>JAADCS010000152.1 GCA_013154295.1 Thermotogae bacterium | reverse complement strand
CTATAACACGCTAAAGCACTACCTAAACTTTACCGTTGAAGACCTTAAGGAGGAGCTGAAGAAAGCTTTGGAGTGATTACTTTCTTTTCCTAGCTCACCCCCTAAGCTACATGTTTAGCCCGGTCGTAAGTCCAAAGGGCAGGCTTTGGCTTGTCCGGGTCTACGTCAAAGTGGACAAAGTTAGAGGCCACTCCTATCCTCTGGATTCCTTTCTGAAGAAGGAACTCCACTATCTTGTGGCGAGTAGCACTATGAAGGGCTTTAATATCCACCGCATACCCTCTTATGTGGGCACTTCCGGGGACTCCGCCTATAGCCCGGTTGTGTTTTATGCACCGGTATGCGCTATTAATTACGACGGGCTTTTTTAGGCGTTCTCTTAGTTTTTCAAGAGTGTCTAAAACTTTACTGTCTATTACAACTCCTCCACAGCCGCAACGACAGAGGAATTCTTCAAGCTTGAAGTATCTTATCCCCTGTTCCTTTATATACCTCTCTACTTCGTTAGACCCTACTAAGAGCATCTTAGTCCTCCAGTAAGGCTTTTCTTGGGTCCTTTAGGGCTGAACGCTCGCCGAACCAGAAACCCAAAAGCATGCTGTTGATGGGGGCGAGGGTGGACATATACTCCCTAAATGAAACCTCACCTGTAAGCAGACCCACTAATAGAGCTGTGTTGAAGCTTCCCACTACGAGGAAGGTTATGACAGGCCTTACCATTTTGGAGAGCTTGCCGGCTGTTTTGTAGCGTTCCCTGACTTCAAGTTCCCTTATTAGCTGGTCGTTATACTCCGAAAGAGCCTTTAGTAGTTCTTTTTGGAGTTCTGCGTCCTTTTCAATGTCTAAGTTTTCAATGACTTCCCGAACTTCTTTAGGTGCTTTCTTTACGATGGCTTTCTTCAAAGCGTTGATGATGGAAGGAAGAACAACAGGAGCCACCGCCTGTATCATCAGCAGAACCTCTTTACTCTCGTGAGGTAGGTATAGTTTCTCCTTCCCTTTTGAACATTCCCTATTCCGATGTTGTAAGCCTGTATGGCCAAGTCCCAGCTCCTGAGCCTGTCGTAGAGCCATCTCAGGTATTTGGCTGACATCTCTGCCTGATAGGAGAGGTCTCGCTGGATGCGGTTCCAGTCCCCGCCCATGTGGCTGACCGCCCCCTTCGTAAGGCCGAAGGCTCCGAAGCTTACGCCGTCCGGATGGTAGCGGAAGAACCACTTGGGATTATTTCCGGTTTCGGCATAGACGATGCCCCGAAGTATGCATTCAGGGACGCCGTATCCAGAAGACGCCCTCTTTATGGCCGTGTTTATGTCCCCCGAAGAAGGGGAAGGGGGGAGGGAGGAGGACGGTGAGGCTGAGGCCGGCTTTCTCAGAAGGAGAAAGGCCACGCCTGCCAAGGCAAGTATAGGAAGTATGTCCCTCATGATACCAACCTCTCTATGAGTTTCTCCAGAAGTATGCCTACTACTATGCCTATAGAGGTGCCCATCCCGGTGTAGTAGGCTATCTTCACCTCAAGTTTTCTTACTCTCTCTTGGAGTTCCTCAACTTCTTCCTCTATTTTTTGAAACTTTCCCGTAAGTTGCCCGAACTCTTTGATAAAGTCCTTTTCGTCCATCAGATAGACCTCCATAAACTACCTCCGCTATAAGACGATGTTGCTCCGCACATTCCGGGGGAGGTTGTTGGCGTCCCGAACAATTCCTCCGAGTATGTCAGTGTCTTGCAAGGCGTTGCCGTTTGCGTCTTGAATGCTTCCGGCCGTCCTGTAATAGTCAAATGGTGCTCCTGTGCCGTAGAGGAGGAGACCTGTTGAAGTTTTCTTCACCGTGGTGCCTGAGAGTTCCAGCGTGAGGTTTCCACCGCCGTGGCTGATGATGTGTCTCGTGCCGATGTCTATCTGTCCTCCGGTGAAACTTACTTCGCAAGAGCCGGAGCCTGCCCCGGTGCTGAAGAGGGAGGCGGAGCCGTTGACGCCGTCCACTTTGCAGTTGTAAAGGCTGACGGCGCTTTCTACGAGTTGAACGGCCATCTGAGTGGGGACTATGACGGAGCCACCGCTGAAGTCGCCGTATAGAATGACGTTTTTTCTAAAGAGTATCGCCTTAGAGCCGTTTAACTGATACTGGCCGGGGGCAAGGACTACTACGAGAAGCTCAGGGGAGGTGTAGTTAAATCCGTCAAAGGCCTCAAGGTAGTTAGGCTCAAAGAGGGCTTTGTCAAGAGTAGCAAAGGGGGAGGCTTCACTTCCGTCGTTGGTATCGCTCCCGGTTGTGGGATTTACCCATACGGTTCTGACGGGGGCGGAAGGAGAAGCCAGCTTCTTTATTTCCTCCACTAACTTCTCCGGAGGCATCCCCGGCTCAAACTGGAAGCCCTTAAGCGTTCTCATGTGTCTTCCTCCACTACGACGGCCTCTACATGAACCGGGAAGGAAGCTTCAACTTCCACCGTAATCTTGCCTTCAAGGTGGGGCGGTATGGAAAAGTCCAACTTGGAGCGGGCGAGCGTTTCCTCCACCATTGCGGTGGTAAGTCCGTTTTCTTTCAGGCGGATGATGTATTTAGCGGGGGCGTAAGGGACGCCCCCTATGGTGTTCGTAGTGGTCTGCGTGTAAATGGTGAGAGTTTCCACTCTTACCTTTTTGCCCGGCTTGGTTTCTATGAGCGTTTCCTCCCCGGTTCCCGTGAAGTCCAGCCCGATACACCTAAACATTACTGGGCTTCACCCACTTCACCGACGAGAGTGATGTGGATGGGGTCGTTGGTGGCCTCGTAAAGTTCTATGTAAACGTCTACCTCGGAAGTTTGGATTTCCACAGGTTTTGGGAAGTCCAGTCTTCTGGTGAGGGTGTTGAAGATACCGCCTCCGATAGGCATTTTTCCGAAGATGCTTTTGTTGTTGTCTTTTATGTCCATGACGGAGTTCACCGGGACGAAGGCGACGATGGAGTGAAGGCGGAAGCCCGGAGGAACCGTGATGGTATCACGGTTTACTCCGACCGCCGGGCTTTTTATCGTCAAGTTTGCTACATAGGAGGGCATATTAGACTTCCTCCTCTATGCCGTCCACTCTTACGACGATTTCCGCCACCTCGTTGTTGTTTGAATCAAGGCCGTTTTGTTCGTCCCACCTTAGAATGATGTCGTAAGTAGCTCCCGCCGGTATCATCACGGGAGCCTCAAGCATGTAAGCGTCCTCTTCTGTATAGGCTTCAAGTTCGGGGGCGATGAACTTAGCTAAGCCTAATACTCTTTCCTGTCCGGACTGTCCTTTAAGGATTACTACCGCTCCTTTGAGGGCTTTTTCAAGTAGGGCGCTGGTGGTGCCGGGTGCCCTCTCAATGGTAATTTTGTTTATGAGGAGATTTGCGTTAGAAGGCGCCCTTCCTTCTTTGTAGATACGATAATCGCTTGCGTTTTTGGTGGCAAAAACCGCATGAGTTCCCGTAGTGTCGGGCTTTACCGTCATTATTGCCCAGTTTCTGTAAAGCTTAGCTTTCGCCATCTTTTACACCTCCTTATATGACATCAACCTCTACAGGTTCTTCCTCTTCTTCGCCAAGCTCGTCGTATGCTTCTTCTTCCTCGTAGGAGTCTTCGCTTACTTCGTCAGGTTCGGGGAGGGCGTAAGGTTCGGCGTCAGCTTCTTCGTATTCGGCGGGGAGGGTTTCGTCATCGTATTCGGCCAGCTCGTCGCCTACCTCTTCGCCGTAGAGGCCTACGGTTCCCTGTCCTTTAAAGACGAACTTGTCTATGAGGTTGAGGGTGAGCTTGGCGCCCGCCCCGGCAACTACGCCGAGGGCAAATTCTCTATTTCGCTGACTGGAGTTCTTCAGGAGTGCAAGGCCTCCGAGGAGCATGATGGAGTCGCCTACGGGGACGGTTTGGGAGAGGTTTCTGAGGCTTTCCATCTGGGAGACTACGTAGCGGTCTATGAGTTTCCCGCCTGCGAGGCCTAAGGCCGTGCCGGATGCCAGCATAAGGAGCGCTTGGCGGTCTCTCGTGGGGTTCTTGATGATAAGAAGGCCTACCTTACGGGAAGTTCCGCCTCTCGTGGGCTTACGAACCTCCATTACCTTCGTGGGGTTTTTGCGAACTTTCTTCCTCGTAGTCTTTGAAGACTTCTTTTTCTTGTCTGGATTAACGACGAGACCTTCAATCCAATGGCCCATGGTCAAACCTCCTTTATTAGATTTGGCCTCCCTCTGTTGGAAGGCCATAAACCAGCTTCAAAAGTTTTGAGGAAAGAACTTTCCTCAATTGTCGGACAAATTCCAGCTCCCGAAGTGGTTCCGCTTTTTGAAGTGTCTGGCCTACCCAACGATGCCCTCCTCTTTTACTCTTCCTTTGAAACCCACGATGTAGAGGTGTTTCCCATTCTCGTCTGTGAGAAGGTCGGGGAAATCCGAAAGCCGGAAGTCTTTGACCTTCTCTATGAAGACCTCGCCGTCTTGGCAAGTGAGGCGGAGAGGTTCTCCTTTCCCGAAGAAGTGTATGTATGGACGGGGGCTTCCGTCCTTGTCGGAGAGGTATATGACGGCGAGAAGCTTTCCGAGGCGGACATAGGTATCCGGGACATAAAGCTTTACCTTGGTGGCTTTTTGGGGGAGTTTTCCCCAGTGGAACCTCGTGTATAGCTCCACGGCCCTCTGGAGGGACTTCTTCTTAGCCACGCTTTTCCCTCCTGTTCCCGTCTGCCATTTTAGCCACGAGGTAGAGGAAGCCCCCTGTGAGGGCTAACTTCCCGGCGTCGTCAATGGTTTTCCTTATGTCCTCTACGATGCCTTTTTTGTCGTATTCACTACAGAAGGAAGGAGGAGCTTTCCCTTTTTCTATTAGTTCTAAACACTTTTTCCTCCTTTCCTCTTGCTTTATGTCTCGCCACACTACGCTGGCGGTAAGTCCCATAACGACGGCGGTTCCGAGAATCCCTACGAACCACATCACTTTTTACCGCCTCCCATAAGGGCAAGGAGTGCAAGACCTCCGAGTCCGAGAGCTATGAGGGCTTTGTTGTCTTTTTGAGTTCTTTGTTTAGAGGAAGATGACGGCGCCGTTGGCGCCGTGGAAGTTGAAGTTTGCGTCCGTCTGACAGTTTGCGGTTCAGTTCCCGGAAGTTGTCGGACGGTGCGAGAAGGGAAAGAAGGACGGGGCTTTCTGACGGTAATGGGCTTTGTGATAATTTCGGGAAGCTTGAAGAGGTCGGAAATAGACTTTCTTAGCCTTTCCCGGGCGTCGTATTTCCGATACTTTCTAAAGGGGTCAAGGCGCCAGTCAAAAGTCCACTTTTTAGAGGTTTTGGTCCCGCAAAGTGGGGGACAAACTTGGGGACGGAAAACGGGCGTCTTAAGTTTCTCCGAAAGGGAAGTCTTCATTCTTTTTTTCCAGTTGTATTTAGAGATGCTCAACATCGTCTTACCTCCTCATTTTGGAGAGAAGAAGTATTCCGCCGGCTACGAGGCCTACGGGAAGGAGGAGTTTGGTTAGGTCGTTCTGCGTTTGAGTAGATACAGACATAGGCCTCATAGGCGCCCCCTTAGGTGGGATAAGTCTAACTTTCGCAGGCCCTCTCTCAGTTTTAAACAGCACAACTCTAACCGGTCTCATGCGGGCTACGGGCTTGCGTCTGCGGGCAGGCCTCCTGCGGGCTGAGCGTCTTCTGACTGGGCGCCTTCTTGGCTTACCGAGTTCTTCGCCGAGTTCGTCTACCAATATGTTCGTCATTACTACTTCCTCCTGAAGAGATATACGCCTGCTAAAAGTGCCCCTATAGGGAGAAGCACTTTCACCAGTTCGTCTTTTGAAGGTTTGCTTCTATACACACGCTCCCGAGGGTTGCGCCCGGTTTGTTTTTTTCTTGCGGACACGGCGGGGTCGGGCAAAGGATAGGGGACCACGAAGGCCCCCTCAGAGGTGGAGGTGGAGGGAGCAGGAGGGAGGGCAGGAGCTAAGTATTTACTGGCCAGATGGGACGCTTGATAGCTTGCGTATTCGGTTGCCACGGGGCGAAGCGCCGGGATGTATTTCCCTGCCCAGAGAAGGCCTATAGCCGTTAGCGTTCTTTTGTTGCGCCTGACCAACTTCCACGCTTTTGTTCCTAATTTTTTAACGGCCTTTATAGGCTTCCTTACGACTTTGAGAGGTTTCTTTACGATTTTCAGAGGTTTTCTGAAGACTTTCTTTACTCCTTTAAAAACACGCTTGAAGGCTTTGGAGATGGACTTGAAGAAGCCAAGCTCTTCGGTGCCGAGTTCGCCTAAGAGGAGGTCTATCTCCCTTTCCACTTCTTCCGCCTCCTTTTCTATCTCTCCGAAAAGGCCTCCCGCCTCGTAGCCCACTTCGTAGCCGAGTGTGTCTACCATGTCCTTGAGATTGAGTTTCATGTTTTACCTCCTACGAGAAGCCATACCGCCCCGAAAAGGGCTATCGTAAGCAAAAGCCCCATTTTGGAGTCTTCTTTAGGCTGAGGAGGTTCTTTCTTTTCCTCTTTTTTGAAGAGGAACTCTTTTAGCCAGTCAACGAGGCCGTAAAGTTCTTCACCTGATAGCTCCTCTCCCTCCCCGAAGAGTTCTATTTCCTTTGTGGGATAGCTTTTAGGGGCGTAAACACGCTCGGCTGT
>JAADCS010000106.1 GCA_013154295.1 Thermotogae bacterium | reverse complement strand
CGGTGCACTTCTTCCCCGGTATTGCCATCCATCAGCAGAGAGTAAAATTCTTCCCTCCTTGGGTCCATTTTTATCCTCCGATTTTTCAAAGTATAAGGATCGGATCGCTGTAAACTTTTGACCCATGAAGTCCGGTTTTGTAGCAATAGTTGGAAAGCCAAATGTGGGAAAATCCACCCTTCTGAACATGCTCCTTAAGGAGAAGGTTTCCATCGTGAGCCATAAACCCCAGACCACCAGGTTCAACATTCTGGGTATTCTAACCCTGGACGATGCCCAGATCATATTCATCGATACGCCTGGCATAATGCGTAAGGCCAAGGACATGCTGGATAAATCCCTGCTGAAAGAGGCCTTCTCCAGTCTCCAGGATGCGGATGTTATCGTGATGGTGGTGGAACCCACCTATCCCACAGAGGAGGATCTGAAGGTTCTTGAGGCTGTAAAGCAGTCCGGAAAACCAGCCATTCTCGTCATTAACAAGATCGATACCATAAAGGATAAGAAGGAACTCCTTCCCATAATGGAACATTATGCCAAGTTGCATGACTTCAAGGAGATTATTCCTATAAGTGCCCTGTACCAGGATGGGTTGGATCGCCTGATCGAAGCCATCAAGAAATATTTGCCGGAAGGAGATTTTTATTTCCCGGAAGATCAGATAACGGATAAGCCCCTCAGGGTGATCGTGGCGGAGATCATAAGGGAGAAGATCTATCAGTTATATCACGAGGAGATCCCCTATGCCACTGCTGTCCATGTGGAGGAATTCATAGATCCCGAAGAGCATCCGGAGGAAAACAGAAAGAAGGTCTATATCAGGGCCATAATTTACGTGGAGAGGGAGAGCCAGAAACCCATAATCATAGGAGAGGGAGGCAGAAAGATCAAGCAACTGGGGATGGCGGCAAGGAAGGATATAGAGGCCCTTCTGGGGAAGCCGGTATTCCTGGATCTCCACGTCAAGGTGAAGCCCAAGTGGAGGAGGAACGAGGGATTTATCAGATCCCTGAACAGGATCTGATTACTGTTTTCTGGAGAGTTTCCTGATCTCCCTGTAGGCATAGCTCAGGAATGCCAGGGAAGACATAGCCACTGACAGGTACAGGAGATATTCCCTGAATGGAAGCTGGAATATGTAGGCTATTACCATCGCGTAAAAGGTTATACCTGCTGCTTTGCCCAGGACGTTGGACCCATCCACGTGGGCCGGTGTGGATAGCCAGATAAATACTCCACCAATTATCAGCAGGAATTCCCTCACAAGGAAGAACATGTAGGCCCAGTTGGGCAGTCCCTTATATACGTTCAGGGCATAGGTGATCGTGAGAATGAGCAATTTGTCCACCAGGTGATCGTACACCTTCCCAAATATTCTGTCGCTTATGCGCATCTTCCTGGCCAGGTAGCCATCCATGATATCTGTAAAGAATATGACCCCCAGAATAAGTAGGGCCAGATAGGGGTTTATTGGAATAGCCCAGAAAACGGCTGGTATGAGAACCAGCCGAATAGTGGTAAATACATCAGGTAGCTTCAAAAACGATGCGGTATGCTTCATTCACATTATCCACGAAGTGAAACTTGACGTCTTTTATGCTCTCTTTCGGTATTTCTTCCAGATCCTTCTTGTTCCACTTGGGAAGTATGATCTCCTTTATACCAGCTCTCTTGGCCGCAAGCACCTTTTCCTTTATCCCACCGACAGGCAGGACCTTGCCCCTGAGGGTGATCTCACCCGTCATCGCCAGGTAGGGTTTGGGAGCTTTACCGGAGAAGAGGGAAATGAGGGCCATCAGTATGCTTATTCCAGCAGACGGTCCATCCTTGGGAATAGCTCCAGCCGGGACGTGAATGTGTACATCGTTCTCCATGAATACCTTCGGATCTTCTATGCCCCACTGCCTGTAGTTGGCTTTCACCAGGGAGAATGCTGCTTCAGCGCTTTCCCTCATTACATCACCCAGCTGTCCGGTAAGTTTGAGATTACCCTTTCCGGGCATCTTGAGGGCTTCTATAAATATGATGTCTCCTCCGGTGGGGGTCCATGCCAGACCTATGATGACTCCCACCTCTCCTTTTCTTTCGGCCACCTCGGAGTAGTACTTCTCGGGTCCCAGATACTTCTTTACGCTTTTCTCGGTTATGATGAATCGCTTCTGTTTTACGTTGTTCTCCGCTATGCGGAGAGCGATCTTCCGCAGGATGGATGCGATCTCTCTGGCCAGCTGTCTGACACCGGCCTCCCTCGTGTAACCTTCGATTATCTTTCTTACGGCTTTGCGGGTGAATCTTATGTCGTAGCCCTCCAGACCATTGTTCTTGATTTCGCGGGGTATAAGGTGGCGCATTGCTATATGGATCTTGTCTTCCACTGTGTATCCGGGTATATCGATGACTTCCATCCTGTCGAGCAGTGGTGGCGGTATGGTGACTGTGGTGTTGGCGGTGGCTATGAAGATGACCTTTGACAGATCGAAGGGCACTTCCAGATAGTGATCCACAAATTCCTTATTCTGCTCCGGATCCAGAACTTCGAGCAGTGCAGCAGCGGGATCTCCCCTGAAATCGGCTCCTATCTTATCCACCTCATCAAGCATTATAACGGGATTCTTGACGCCAACCTTGCGAATCGCACTTATTATCCTTCCGGGAAGGGCCCCCACGTAAGTTCTCCTGTGTCCTCTGATTTCAGCTTCATCCCTTATACCGCCCAGCGATATGCGTATGAATTTCCTTCCCAGAGCCCTGGCTATGGATTGACCCAGAGATGTCTTACCCACACCGGGCGGTCCCACGAAGGCCATTATGGCTCCTTTGGCATCCTTCTTCAGTTTCCTTACGGCCAGGTATTCCAGAATTCGCTGTTTTACCTTATCAAGATCGTAATGGTCCTCATCCAGAACTCTGCGGGCATTTTTCAGATCCAGATTATCTTCTGTCTCCACATTCCAGGGCATATTCACCAGCCAGTCCAGGTAGGTTCTGACCACGTGATATTCGGGGGATATGGGTTGAAGCCTTCTGAGCTTGTTCAATTCCCTTCGGGCCACCTCTTTGACGTGATCTGGAAGCGTTTCGATCTTCTTCTCCAGTTCCTCAAGTTCCACATCCTCTTCGCCCAGTTCCTTCTGTATTACCTTTATCTGTTCCCTTAAGAAGTATTCCTTCTGTGTCCTTTCGAATTCCTCACGGACCTTTTCCTGAATCTTCTCGGAGAGGCGGAGCATCTCGATGTGTCTGTGTACAAGTTCCAGTACCTTCTTGAGTTTCTCCTTGGGATCCATCTCTTCCAGTATGGCCTGTTTTTCCTCCACCTTCGCCGGAAGCATGGCAGTAACGAGATGGGCAAGCTTTATGGGAGATACTATGTGTTCCACCTTCCGCAGATGCTCTTCCGTGTGCATAGGAGAGAGGCGTACGTATTCACCGAAGGCCTTGAGTATTCCATTGACCAGAGATTCGATTTCCGGATCCCGGGTATCCACCGGAGGGAGTTCCAGCTCTTCAACTTCCCCCTTCATGTAGGGTTCTTTCTGGATCAGTTTCAGGATTCGGCCGGGAGTGAGGCCCTCCACTATGAGTCTGATGTTATTGTTGCTGTCTCTGAAGAATTTGGTTATCTTGATGATGGTTCCGACCCTGTATATGTCCTCGAGATCTTCGGCCACTTTATTGGGATCCTTCTGGGCGACAGCCAGAATCTTGGCATCCGGATCATCCAGAACATCCTCGACCAGGCTCTTGGCCTTTTCGCTCGTTATGGTAATGGGGATTAATTGCCCTGGAAGAACTATGCCTCCCCTTATGGGAAGGATGGGCAGAATCAACTTATTATCTTTCTGCTTTTCGTTCATTTCTTTTTCACCCATCATGTATCTCTATCTCCTTTATCCCGGGTTTTGGCAGGATAATTATAAGCACGCCATGTTTGAATTTACTTTCGATCCTTTCTTCATCCACTTCCCTGCCGATGTGGATCTCCCTGACGAAGAACCCATATGCGGCTTCCATGATATAGTAATACTTGGGCTTGTCGGTTTCCACCGGTTCCTTCAGGTATCCCTGAATGTATATGGTCCCTTTCTGATAAACGATCTTCAGCGAATCCGTATCCACGTTGGGCGCAAAGAGCAGTATATAATAGGCGTCATCCGTCTCGAATACGTTGATGGGCGGATAACTGTCCTCCAAATAATCAATCATTTCTTGCCCAGTGCATGAAGGACGTGAAACTTGTCGGCGCTGCTTACGAGAGCGGGCTTTCTGAGTCTCCTCTTCCTCTTGCTGGTCTTCTTGGTCAATATATGGCTCTTGAAGGCGTGACGCCTGATGATCTTGCTGCCCTTTCCATTCTTCGTTACCTTGAACCTCTTGGCCACTGCTCTCTTCGTCTTCATCTTTGGCATCTTAAAATCCCCTCCTGTTCGCTCCAAATTTTACAGCCCAATTTCCTTTCGGGAAGCAACCTGAACTACGTTTGAATAAGACTATGAGTTTCAGGAATTTTGCAAATGATTATTTTTCTCGCTCCTGTATACTTTCCAGTTGCTATGTTGTGGCTATTGAGGATCTTAAATGTTTTGATCCTGATATGGGGTACCGTGGCGTTTTTCTCCGTGAAGGAGCAGCTTCCATTTGCTCTTGCCGGAGCGGGTTTTCTCTTTTTCGTATCTGCTATCTATAAGTCCTACACTATTGGGAGCAATACCCTGAGGGGCAGATTCTGGATGATATTCAGCCTCGTGGGGTTATTCATCGGTCTGGCCGGCCTCCTGCATTCCATGTATTCCATTTCCATGTTGCTTCATGCCCTTTCCAGATTGGCTCTTGCCGCATCCATATTGATGATGTTTCTGGGTCTGGTCAGGAGAGGTATGCTACCCAGAGGGTGGAGGATGATTGTAACGGTTCTGGCTTTTCTCCTGTCCATCGGAGCAGTGTTCTATGCTATGGGGCATTCTGCTTCAACCTCGGTATGGGATATTGTCATTGGCATCAGTGATGTGGTCGTATTCACCTTTACCGTTGCCAATCTGATGGTGTATCTGGGGAGCGATCTGGGGAGGAGGTGGCTCATAGGTTTCCTGGCCATGTTCGTATATACGATCGCCGATTTAATGTTCCTTATGGACCGAATGGATCCCGCCATGTATACGCTTGTGATTTCCCTTTTCCTGATCAGCATTGTGGCTCATCTGGAAGAATGACCGGGTGCTCCCCGGTTTTTATCGCTCTTCTGTAAACTTTAATCGGTGCAGATATTTCTTGGAAGAGAGAGGGAATTGAAGCTTCTCACGGATGTGCTTTCGAATGTCCTCAATGGGGAATCCCGCGTCGTTCATATAAAAGGTGCCAAGGGACTTGGAAAGACTTCCCTGATCAAGGAATTCCTGAAGAGGGTTCCGGATAATGTGATACGGATTCATTCGGCCCACGTGAGACCTGGATATGGTGTGATAAGGGAATTCGTGAAGAAATTCGGGGATAGGCGTCGTCTCCTGGGCAGGGTTCTTCCTATGGAAGCAGTGTACATCTATCCGGATCTCTCCAGTTATTTCGTCTTTCCTGAACACGATGGTCGTCCGGTAGATGAGTACTTCATACTGTATGAGTTCCTAGATAGGTTGAGCGATATATCTCCTGTGGTTCTGGTTCTGGACAATATGGAATTATATACCGATGAAGATCTGGATCTGGTCCGTAAGCTGATACTGTCTCTTGAAGGTAAGCCCATTATGTTCATACTTGTTTCCACTCCGGATATTTCATTCTATAAGACCCTTGCGGTGGATCTGGAACCTCTGTCTCTTGAAGATCTCCTGGAACTCCATATCCCTGTGGAAATGGCCGAGCGGTTGTATCGTGTTACGGGAGGCATTCCTACCCTGATGAACCAGCTCCTGTTTTCTATGCGGCATCTGAATCTCGATCCCCAGATGGCATTTTCTCCCGAGGTTCTGGATGAGATCTATGGGAAGATACTGGATCTCCTCTCGGAAGAGGAAAAGGAGTTCCTGCGTAAGGTGGCTTTGACCGACTATGTGGATGTGCAGTCTCCGATATTCCGGCATTTGAAGAACCTGGGTCTCGTTGATGAGGAAGGTATAAGGCTTCATGGACTGAAGGAGTATATCCTGGGTTTGATTTCAGAAGAGGAGAGGAGATCCTTTTACAGGAAGGAAGCCCTCGCTTTGCTGGATGAGTTCAGGAAGGATGAGGCTTTCGATGTGGAAAAGCTCCATCGCCTGGTGAGATACATGGAGCTTTCTGGACTGGATGAGAAATATCCAGAGGAGTTTTCCAGGTATGCCCTGATGTTGGGAGATCATTACAAGTATCTCAATAAATTCTCTCTCGCCATGGAGTTTTACTCCAGGGTTCGTATGGATCCTTACAGGAAGCAGGCTGCCCTTTCACGCCTGTTCATAGCAATTAGAACTGGTGGTCATGGAGATGTGGATAAGTTGTTTCAGCAGGTCAAAGATGATCCCCAGGCTGTAGAACAGTATGCCAAGTACCTGTTATTTATGAGGAGATTCGACGAATACAGGGATCTGGTCAGGGGCAAGGAGACCCCCATTCTTCGCCTTTATTACCTTTACTATAAGCAGGACTATGCCACTTT
>JAADCS010000140.1 GCA_013154295.1 Thermotogae bacterium | reverse complement strand
GTTGATCCTCACATCCTTTATCTCACCCCCCTTTGTCCTCATCTTTACCTCGCACGATGGCCCCTTCAGTTCTATTTCCTTGCTCCCTACCTCTGTGAGGATCTCAAAGAGAAACTCATCCCTAACTCTAGCTTTTGGCACCAAGGGCATTATTATATACCAGACGTTCTCAAATTCTCAACGGGGAGTTTCTCCCTCCACCACTCCTTTGTGAAGTTACCTTTTTTGCTATTATGTGCTTAAATAAGCCATCATCTGTCAGATCCTCTACCTTTATAATTTCAAAATTATATTTTTCTAACAAGAGGTGTGGCTGTCGGTTTATATGTTCCTCCATTAGAAAGACAGTTATAGGGTTGAGTATATCAAAGATCCTTCCCTTCCATCCACGGGGTCGTGTGTGTTCCAGTAGGTGAAACCGGCCACCAGGTCTTAGAACTCTCCATATTTCCCTAAGAGCGGAGTTGGTATCTGATACTGAACAGAAAACGAGGGTAGAAATCACATCGTCAAAGGATGATCCTCCAAAGGGAAGATTCTCAATCTCCGCCGCGACAAGAGGAATCCCTCTCCTCTTTCGTCTGGCCCTACGTAGCATGGGCAAACTCCGATCTATGGCGAATACCGTCATTCCTTCAGGATAAAAGTTGAAATTAGCCCCAGTTCCGACCCCTATCTCCAGGACCCATTTCCCTTGGACTTCCGACCAAAGATGCTTTCTCCAAACTCTAAGGATACCCCTTTCAAAGGGTAACATGAAAGGATCGTAAATCGGGGACAGATGATCAAAGTTAAAAAGCCCCGCCACCCTTTTATTTTATACCTGTACGTCCATACTCCCCTTATTCGGTGAGGTTTCATCCGCAGTCATTCTTTCCATCTTCATTCTCCTTAACTCTTCATATTCTCCTACCTTTTAATCGCACTTCTTAAAGACAGAGATTCCCAAAGATGTTTCTTTGCTGCAGCCCAAAAATCGTTGCAAGCATATACGAACAACCCAAAGTTTTAAGAGTAACAGGATAAAGGGTGGTTTCACTTGGAGGCTATTTAGCCGCAGAGTGATACCAGTTCGTATGCTGTCACAAAGATGTATCCGTCGCATTTCAGAGAGAAGGAGATATAGTCCGTCGGGGAATTTCTATGATAATTAAAAGGATTTCACATTCGGCGGTAGAATACGAGGATGCTACGTCTCCTGTTTATCATCGGCTTGCTAACGGCCTGTGGTGGAATGAAGGAGGATAAGAGAGAAGTTTCCAAACGCCAACCCGATTTTCACTTCGTGGGCAGTGTGTATATGTTGGGCAAGAGGGCGGGATGGGAAGAGATGGAAGCATATAAGGTGGAGGATGGATGGGAGTTTAACGAACGCATGTACATAAAAGTTATAATGTTGGGTCTCGTAAAGGAGATGAGGACCGAGGTAAGAGCCAAGGTAAAGGGGGATGGGGGTATTCGAAGACTTAGATTTTTCATGAGCACCCAAGACGCCACAGTTGAGGCGGTAGGAGAAGTGAAGGATAGAAAGTTTTATGTAACCTACAAGCCGGCCAAAGGGGGGCCGCAACGCTTTAACTACGAGCTGGTAGGCCCACTTTTAACACCCCAAACCTTCGTATTCGCTGCAGCTGTGGGTCTTCTGGAAGACGGAACCTACTCTTACTTTGATCCATCGGTTGCCTCCTTTATGGAGGCCAAAGTTAAGAAGGAATCCGATACCCTTTGGACGTTGAACGTTCAAGGTATAATCGTCAGGGCGCACGTTAAAGATGGTAAGCTCCTCCTCCAGAACCAACCCTTGAAGATGGATATTGTGGCCCAACCACCCCAAAAGGCCAAAGCACCTGTTGAACCTTTCAACGTACTTTCCCTATATGCTGTAAGGCCTAAAGGCGTACCGATAGGAGATCTGAAGACGCTGGAGCGTCTCGTTCTGCGTCTCTATCCTATATCGGGCAACTTAGTCTTGGACTTCGCCAACCAGAAAGTTCTGGAGAGCAGGGGGGATACCTTCACGGTTGAAATAACCTATCCTAAAGAGCTGAAGGCAAGTTCTTCTCCTCCACCCGAAAGCCTGCGTAAGTACTTAGAACCTACCCAGTTCCTTGAGGTGGATGATCCACAGATAAAGGAGCTAGCCTCCAAGATAACGCAGGGAAAGAAAACGGATCTTGAGAAAGCGAGGGCTATAGCAAACTGGGTGTATACCAACCTGGAGAAGAGGGGGTCGGTTACAATACCGACAGCCAAGCAAGTTTTAAAGGAGATGTATGGGGATTGTAACGAGCACGCTACCCTTTACGCCGCCTTGGCCAGAGCCGCCGGAATACCCACCGATATAGTAGTGGGCTTGGTCTATCAAGGAGACGGCTTTTACTACCACGCTTGGAATGTCTCATGGATAGGCGGGCAATGGGTTCCTGTAGATCCCGTCTATGGGGAATTCCCAGCACGTCCCTATCGTATAACCCTTCAGCATGGTAGCTTAGAAAAGCAGGCAACGATAATGGCCGTTATTGGTAACCTAAACATAGAGATTCTAAAGGCCGAACATTCAAGATGACACGGCCAAAAATCCTCATGGTAACCGATAGCTACCCCCACGAGGAAGCACCCTACGCAACCACCTTCTTTCACGACCACGCCAAAACACTCCAAAGGTTCGCCCATGTTAAAGTTACTACTCTCATAAGAGGTAAATGGTTCGGTTTCCGTAGGTACGTTTGGGATGGGGTGGAGGTTGAAGCTCTTCTGATGCCTTACAGACCGAAGATGGGGGTAGTATTCCTTCCACTCGCCCTACTTCTCCATTCCATCCTTATCTTTAGAAACCTTTTAACCTTCAGACCAGATAAGGTCCTGGTCCATATGGCTCTTCCGGCGGGTCTTGTCACTTCCCTCTGGCTCTTCAAAAGATTCGTACTCCTTGAACACTCCACAACATTTGGACGTGGGAAATACATTACACTGCATAGAATAGTCGCTCGATCAGCGAAAAAAATCCTCGCTGTGAGCAAATTCCTAGCGTATGAGATGGAAAGGAAACTTGGTGTTCGAGTTTCCGGTATCATACCCAATCCTATATTCCCATGCAAAGGAAAACCCAAAGAAAACACTTCCTCCTACGTCCTATGGGTAGGGAGAATAACACCTCATAAAGACCCGATACTCCTAAGGGAAGCGGCTCGTCTTCTACGTAATTACCGTTTCGTATTCATTGGAAGCAAGACCGACCCTGAATACAGCCAGCGCTTCCTTGAGGATCTACCCCCAAATTGCGAATACCTCGGTCCTCTCCCTAAAGAGAAAGTTCTACGATGGATGGAAAAAGGTACCCTCCTTGTAAGCACCAGTACTTATGAGACCTTCGGCGTTGCCATCGCGGAAGCCTTGGCTTGCGGTAAGCCGGTTGTATGGACGGATTCGGGAGGCCCACGAGATTTTTTAAATGAAACCAATTCAGTTTTAGTCAAGGAACGAACACCTCAAGCTTTAGCCGAAGCCATATCCGAGGCGATCTCCAAACTCCGTTCGGGGTACTTTGATCCGGAGAGAATAATGCGAGGAATAATTTCCTACGCCTCACCGGAGAGGGTAGCTACCCTATACAGAGAACTTCTGTTTAAATAATTTGAGAAATCTCTCAACCGAATGCTTTACGGTCGCAGGAGTCTCTGAAGTGGAACATCCATGGTTGTTTCATCCTTTCGCTGCCAGAACACCTCTGAAGATGTAACCGAGAGCAAAAGCGTTTGACACCAACGCCGATCCCCCATAGGAGACGAAGGGTAAGGGAAGACCTGTCGGTGGCACTAAACCGAGGTTAACAGCCATATGCACGAAGGAAAAGGTAAAAAAGCATACGCTGAAACCCACGAGGACGAATTGACGGAAAGGATCGTTGTTCCTTTGGGCTGCCCACAGGCCTATCCAAGTTATAAGAAGAACAGCAGCTATTATCCAGAGAGCACCTCCCGGTATCCCCACCAAGCCGTACTCCTCCACTAGGTTAGAAAAGGCGAAATCCTTGTCTGCCGAGGGCAGATAACCCAACTTCTGCAGCCCCATACCTGGACCCTTTCCAAATATACCACCACGTACAACGGAAACTTTGGCTTGCACAACCTGAGATGCCTTATAAGAAGATACGTTTCGCCCTAAGAAAATATCCATACGCTCACGCACATGATTAAAATTCCGGTAGGCCACCACTCCCATGACCACGGCAATTAGACCAGCAGCCAGTACCTGATAGATGGTGGCTCCTAACAGAAATAGAGTTAGGATAACCGTAAGGATCAGCACTACAGCGGTCGATAGGTTGGGTTGAAACAGTACAACAAGGCTGACCCCAATAGTTGCTCCTAAAGATTTCCAAAAGATTCCCACCGTTCCACTTCCACCCTTTGAAACGTACATCTTACCCAAAAAGAGTATGAGGGAATACTTCACGAACTCCGATGGTTGCAACGTGAATGGACCTATAACTATCCACCTTGTGGCACCCCCGAAGGATTTACCGCCGATATAGGTAAACAGCAAAAGGCCTACGGAAATAAAGAAGATCCAGTTGATCCAAGAGCCAGGTTTCAAGCGATAGGCCCACATACCCGTTAGGAAAGCGGTGATACCGAAACCTATACGTAGTATATTGTTTATGGCGAAATTGCTCATCGAAAGCCCGTAGATGACCGATTTGTACATAAAAACGCTCCACTGTAAAAGCGTCCCCGTTACCAACAGCCATAGGACAGCCATTATGAATAGAAAACTTCGGGTACGCAAAGGTGGAATTATAGGGAAGAAACTTCTTCCCAAACGTCACCTTTAAAATTGATTCTCGTGCGAGGTACGAAGAAAGATTACTACGAAATTTTGGGTGTGCCACGGAACGCTTCCAAGGATCAGATAGACGCCGCCTTTGCTAAGTTGGCCATGAAATGGCATCCCGATCGCGTGCCTCCAGAAAAGAAAAAGGAAGCCGAAAAGAAGTTTAAGGAGATAAGTGAAGCTTATGCAGTCCTATCCGATCCCGAAAAGCGCAGACTCTATGATATGGGCGTAGATCCGGATAGCGGCGCTGCAGCGTCAGGCGTGGAGTTCTCTTGGCAGGATATAGAGGAAATCTTCAACAGATTCTTCGGTGGATTCCGAGGCTTCGGGGACGTGTTTGACAACCTCTTTGGAGGTGGAAAGGAGGTGGAGAAGGAGGATCTGGATGTGATCCTGCCCTTGGAGCTTTCCTTGGAAGAGATCGTGAGGGGAGCTAAAAGACGGATACGCTATAGGCGTAGAGAAACGTGCCATAGATGTAGAGGTATAGGTATAATAGACCCGCGTACATGCTCGACCTGTAAAGGAAACGGAAGGGTACGTCGATACGAGAGAGGGTTGTTTGGGACCTTCATATTGAGCGAACCCTGCCCGACTTGTAAGGGACGTGGTTTTGAGGGACGCACCTGTGATGTATGTAGAGGAAGAGGATACGTCATCAGGGAAGTGGAGAGGGAGGTTGAGATACCTGCCGGGGTTGTGGAGGGACAGAAAGTTATCTTCAAAGGACTGGGTCACAGGGGAAAGAGGGGGGTAGGGCGTCTCATACTTCAGGTAAAAGAGAAACCTTATCCCAGATACGAGCGTAAGGGCAGAGATCTTATATATGACATGATACTCACGCCGGCCAAAGCCGTTTTAGGAGGTAAAGTTGAATTTGTGGATCTGCGAGGCCAAAGAGTGTCCGTGTCGGTACCTGAAGGAGTTCAACATGGTGAGGTATTCGCTCGCATACAAGGGGCCGGTGTTCCCGATCCAAGAGGTGGAAAAGCAGGAGATCTACTCGTTAGGGCGCGGATACGCATACCTTCCAACCTTCCCAGGAAGGTGAAGGATCTCTACAAGCAGATTCTAGAGTTGGAAAGTTCCATCTGATTGGAAAGCGTTTCAGGGGTATAATCCCCGCCTATGATTTTTAGACCGGAGAAAGAAGAGGTTGCGCAGAACTTCATGAGGCACGAAAAGGATACGGGTTCCCCAGAGGTGCAAATAGCCCTCTTAACGGCTCGAATAAAGCATCTGACCGAGCATGTCAAAAGACACCGTAAGGACGTTCATACCCGTTATGGTCTTTTGAAGTTGGTTGAGAGGCGTAAAAAGCTCATGAGATACCTTAAACGTACCGATTACAGGAGCTATGTTCGTGTTATAAAGACGTTAGGCCTACGCGATGTGAAGTGATATGCAGAGAAGGTACGAGTTAAACTTTGAGGGACGCAAGCTCACGATAGAACCGGCGGATAGGTGGGCTAAACAGGCGGCCGGTTCTGCCTTGGTGAGGATGGGTGATACCGTAGTTTTAGCCGCCGCGACGTATAAAAAAGCGGATCCCAAGAATAAGAGGGATTTTTTACCCCTCCTCGTGGAGTATAGGGAGGAGTCCTTCGCTGCCGGCAAAATACCAGGGGGCTTTTTCAGGAGAGAAGGTAAACCGAGAGAGAAAGAGATAGTCTATGGACGTGCCATTGATCGCTCCTTAAGACCCCTGTTTCCCAAGGGGATGACGGATGATGTAGAGCTGGCCGTCATGCTCATCTCTTACGACATGGAGTACGAGGGCAACTTTCTCGGAGCCATAGCTTCGTCTTTGGCCCTCACCCTTTCCGAGATCCCCTTCAACGGACCGATAGGTGCCGTTAGGCTTACCAGGAAGGACGGGAAGTTCATCCTCTTCCCTACCAATGTAGAGGTGGAGGAGGGTGAGTTTGATCTTTTGGTGGCCGGGACGCCCGGCGGTAAGTTTCATATGATAGAGCTTGGTGGAAAGGAGGTGCCAGAGGAAGTGTTGATAGAGGCTTTGCGGGTTGCCCAGGAGCCTATAGAACTCATAGTTGACGTTCAGGAGGACCTACAGGAACGTCTGGGTAAAGAGAAATTCCAACCCACCCTTTTGAAATATCCAGAGGGTCTAAAGGAGGAGGTGGAATCGCTAGTTGAGGGAAGGCTTTTGGAGGCTCTCCTTTCCGGTACCAAAGGGGAACGGAACGAAGCTCTGGAGAGGTTGAAAGAAGAGGTTATAGAAAAACTTTCGGAAAAGTATCCCGATTCGGAGGTGGAAATTGGCGACATACTTTACAAATTAGAGAGAGATCTTCTTAGAAAGTACGTCCTTGAAAACGACCGCCGCATAGATGGGCGTGCCTTAAATGAGATAAGACCCCTCTCGGCGGAGGTGGGGGTTTTACCTCGCGTTCACGGTTCGGCCATATTCAGTCGCGGTGAAACTCTGGCTCTGGTCTCCACCACCCTGGGAACACACGAGGATATGCAGATGATGACGGAGTTGGATGTGGAGGAATTCAAGAGGTTCATGCTTCACTACAACTTCCCTCCCTTCTCCGTGGGAGAGGTTAGGCCCATGCGGGGTCCGGGTCGACGTGAGATAGGTCACGGCAACCTGGCTGAAAAGGCCCTTGAACCTCTCATACCTGATGAGGAAACATTCCCCTATACGGTGCGAGTTGTCTCCGACATACTCTCCTCCAACGGCTCCACATCTATGGCCAGTGTGTGTGGGGGGTCACTCGCCTTGATGGATGCGGGAGTACCGATAAGGGAACATGTGGCCGGTATATCCATAGGCCTCATAACCTCACCAGATAGAAGCACCTACAAACTCCTAACCGATATCCAAGGCATGGAGGATTTCTTTGGCGATATGGACTTTAAGGTGGCCGGCACCCGTAAAGGTATAACAGCCATTCAGTTAGACCTGAAGATAGATGGTCTGACCTTGGATATGATAGAAGCAGCTTTGAATAGAGCCAAGGAAGCCCGTTATCATATCTTGGACTTTATGAACGGTGTGATCTCTAAGCCAAGGGAGAAAGTCTCCGAATACGCTCCCAAGGTGATAACTCTCCGCATAGATCCCTCAAAGGTGGGTGATGTCATAGGTCCTGGCGGAAGAGTTATAAAGTCTATAATCAGCCAAACGGATACGAAAATAAATATAGACGATGAGACGGGTAACGTCTTCATCTACGGCTCGTCCTATGAGGGAGTTGAGAAGGCGAAGAACCTTATAGAGGAGATAACGGCCGATCTGGAGGTAGGTAAAACCTATATTGGCGAAGTTTATAGAATTGAACCTTACGGTATCTTTGTGCGCATAGGCAAAAAGGAAGCTCTTTTACACATCTCAGAGTACGACTTCAAGCGCACGACACCGGAGGAGTTAAAGAGATCTGTTAAGATAGGTGACAGGCTTTTGGTGAAGGTCATAGACATCGATGAGTTTGGTCGTATAAAGGTTTCTCGCAAGCAGGCCATGAAGGGGGTCTCCCGGTTGGACACCAAAAAGCCGAGAAAGGGACGATAATCCGCCTTAGAATAGGTCCATGTTACCCTATATGGGTTTAGTTTTAGGGAACGTTTGGAATTACAGACTTATACCCTCTGGAGGGTATGAGAGGGATAGCGTAGAGAACGTTCAGTCTCTACCCATCCTGGGTACCTGTATGGATATTTCTGGAAAACTAGTTAAGATAGGTATAACGAGAGACACTCTCCGGGACTCGATCTTCATTTGGGCCGGAAACGGATACTACCATCACCTACTTTACCGATTTGCCAAGTACAACCCAGCTTTAGGAGAAACGTGGGAAGCGTGGAACGACTGCCTACTCACCCTTGGAACTCCTGTGGCCGTGGGCGATATAGATGGCGATAGCCTGGCTGACACCGTAATATACAGGCCCTCAGAGGCTACGGTGGAAAGCTTGGATGCGGTGGTAGGAGGTATGCCAGGGAACATCAAAGTGGTTTTGAGCCTACATCAAAAGATCACGCTCACGTCCTCCATGTCACCGGATTCCATGTTAGTAACGGAGTTCCGTTCCTACTACTATAAACCTGCTTTTGGTATAACACGTGAGATTTTAGACAGTGTGACCACGCGAATTTTCTACGGATCCTTCGCGAATGATCTGACCACCCCAGTGGGAATGGGAAAGGAGATCGTTAGCGTCGGTGTATCGGAAAACGTACGCTCCAGCCCCCCAACGACCGAAAGCACCTTCTACGATAAAGCGGGCCGTAGAACGGAGGGTAAAGGAAGGTTACGAAAAGGGAGAGTAGTGATCTGGTAGAAGGAGCGGAGGATCGTTCCACGCATCGTTATTCATCATAACCTATCTTTTAGCAGTTCGAAGAGTTCGGATTTTTTCTTTCCCACATGTTCCAATGCTTCCTTTCCTAATATGGCAAAGGCCAGGAGGCTTAGGAGGTCCCTATCCATGAGAAAGGTGTCTTGTGATAGGAGGTTGAGCGTTATACGGGTCTCTCTATGGGCTCTTTCGGAACTCCCATATCTTTCGCCAAAGACTTCTTCTAAAAGTAAGGGTACCTCCTGCGAAAAGGAGAAGGTGCCGAAATCAACCCATCTAACACCCGCCATCTCAAGCGCTCTGTATAAGGCGTTTGCCCTTACAAATCCTATACCTTCCACTCCTCCCAAGGGAGCAAACTCATAAGGTAGACCATACCTATAGGAATGCATTACTCTTAATATCCCCTCCAACGTGGTAAAGGCGTAACCGTTCCTATGGAGGGTAACCATAGTTCTGGCCAAATGGAAGAGGTCGGATCTGGTGAAACTTAGCTCTCCAGGAGGATTGGAGATGTTCGGATACTCGTAGAGACGACCGGATACGAACATCCAAAGCTCATCAGAGCCGTCGTTTAGGGTGATCTTAGTGTAATATTTGCTCTTGAAAGCCGAGATTTCGGTATAGTAGTCATCTGGAGGTATGAAACTCCGCAAGCTCCCCCGTAACCTCTTCATATACATTAGGGGTCTTACACTCAATAGGGGCTCAATGCCTTCAACACTCCTCCTTTTGAATTCGTCGTAGGCCAATGGAGATATCGAGTTTTTCAAAAGTACCTTCCCTATGGGGGTTAAAGATCCGTCCTCTACATATCCAGAGGCATTGAGATAGGCGAAGACCTCTTCAAAAATCTCCTCAGAAAAACCCCTAAAAGAGGGGACGTTTCGTAGAAACTCCCTCCAACTCACACCCGAAGCCACAGCTCCCATAACCATGAGGGTTATGTGAGATGAAACTCCCCAGTACTCTTCAAGGGAAACTCCCTCTTCGCTAAGATTTTCAAGGTAGGGACGCTTGCTCTCCAGATCCTCCATTATTTCCTCTAAGGGATTCTTTGAACGGGTTACTACCAAAACATTAACTAAACCCCTATCTTTGATGCCAAACCTACCCGCACGTCCTTGCATTTGAAGGATATCCAAAGAATCGGGTAAAAATTTGATTTTACCACTACCTCTCTTCACTTTACGGGCCAGTATAATAACTCTATCTGCCGGGAGATTTACACCGTAGGCTAAAGTCTGCGTAGCTATTAACCATCTCAGAGGTCCTTCCCTGAACGAACTCTCGATCCTCTCCCTCTCTGGAAGGGGTATATCGGCATTATGAAAGGCTACATCCTCCCCATGGGTAGAAGGTAGAAAAGGAAGCGTCTCGTTCAGAACACCCAAACCGATGTGAGACATCTTTTCAAGGAGTAGGTAACCTATACTTTTTTTAAAGACGAACACCAAAACTTTCTCGTCATCCGGAAGAGACAGTAACTTTCTCAAAATGGCCGATGCCAGATTTTCATCGTCTTTACCACCTATCCTTTCGTACTCTGTAACTACGGGAACCGGTCTATATTCGGATATGAGTAGGTATTCAGCACCTATCCTTGCGGCCAGGTTCATAGGGTCGGGTATCGTGGCAGACAGCCCCAGAAGTTGGCCCCCTCGTAGATTGAGATATGCTAGTATCTCCTCTATAACTATTCCCCGCTCCTTATAAATATGGTGTACTTCGTCCAAAACTATGGGAGGACGGGCCCAATCTTTACCAGTACGTAGGGCATTAGCTAAGCTCTCATAGGTACAAACGTACAGGTCTCTCTCGTCCTCATATTCATCGAACACATCACCAGTTTTAAGGGCTACCTTTTTTTCACCATAAACCTTGACGAACTTTTCGTATATCTCCGTTGCCAAAGATTTCGTGGGAGCGGCATATACACCTCTATCTCGTAGAAAGAGCATACCCACCCCAGTTTTACCGGAAGATGTAGGTGCTACGACCAAGGCCCTCCCACCCTTATAGGTGCGCCAAAATAACGTCTGTAAGGGATTGAGCTTTCCATAGGGGAACCATTCGGGAGCCTCCGCCAACCGAAAACTGCGCCCATCACCTAACACTACCTCTCCATTCCTAACCCCTTTGAGTTCAACCAATCTCACTGACCGCATCTATTCTAAAGTCGCTGGATCACTCGTTCGGTGAGGGGTATTTAGGCCTTTGATGTCTGAAAGTGAGTATTATGGGAATGAAGGTGTCCTTTATGCGTATAAGATCTCTCCTTGAAAGGGGTACCAGGTCCAGTTGGCCTTCCTTTATCCTCTGCTCGAACACGGAATCCACTATCTTTCTTATCTCCTCTTCAGTTGAGGCGCTACGCGAGGCGGCCTCGGAGGAGTCGGCTAACATGACTATAGCCTCTTCGGGAGTTCGGGGACGTGGCCCCGGATACCTGAACTGTTCCTCTTTGACCCTCAAACCCATATCTAGAGCTTTTTTGTAGAAGGGTAACAGAAGGGTATCACCATGGTGTGATCTTATTATGTCTATGATTTCCTGCGGGAGACGATACTTTTGGGCCAGTTCCACACCCTTCCTGACGTGGCCTATTATTATCTGAGCACTTTTAACTGGATCAAGTTTGTCGTGAGGATTTTCACCACTCGTTTGATTCTCTATAAAGTACTCCGGGTTGAAGATTTTGCCAATGTCGTGATAGTACCCCCCCAGCTTGGCTATGGTTTCGTTCGCGCCTACAGCCTTAGCACCCGCCTCCGCCATATTACCTACTATTATGGAATGGGCAAAGGTTCCAGGAGCTTTTTCGGATAGCTCCCTTAGGAGCGGATGGTTTAAGGAGGCAAGTTCTATGAAAGAGAGTTCGGTGGTGCGCCGAAACATAGCCTCAATTATAGGGAGAAGAACAGCGTACAGGCCCACCGACACCACCGAGAGAGCGGCAGTTATCCCCGAAGCGTAAAGGATTTCCATCCGTCCCATGTTAGTAAAGGGGGCGGATATGAGTATTGACATGATACCAAACAGGGTTATAACCACTGCTATGAAGAAGTAGTGCGCTCTCCTTTTGAAGAACTTCACACTGAAAGCAGCCGCCGAGGCCATAGATCCCACATATAGGGGAAGCATGAGTGAAAAATCGTAAGAGACCCCTCTCATAACCGCGGTTATGAGGGCCAAACCTATAGCCATAGTCGGAGTATCCAGAACGGATATGGATAGGGCCACGAAAGGCATGACCGTTACGAAAGGGGATAAGTTGAAGAAGTAGTGTATAATTAGATCTGTGAGGTGGCCTACGGAAAACACGAAAACCGAAGCTCCGGAGGGAACATCCCACTTACGGCTGTAGAAGATAACGAGCAGAACTACCGCCATCAATAGAGAAAGAGCTACGTAGGACCACCTTCTCGGCTCAAGGAGGGTTCTCTCATAGGCTTTCAGTATTCGGTAGGTCTCCTCGTCTATGATCTGACCCCTGGAGACTACTATTTCTCCTGGATTCACTACGTAATCTATGCGGTTGAGTTTCTCCTCAAGTTGTCGCCTTACGTACATCTCACGCAGGGCAGAGTCTCGTACGAGCGTAGGAACTATGAACTTACAGAGAGTGTCGTTCTCAACGCATACGTCAGCTGGGGATTTTAGAATATCCCCCGGTGCCGGATGAAATTCACTACCATCGTATATGAGAACGGTGCCTGAAGTTTTTGGGGATATTACCCCTTTCTGTAGGATGGTTATGGCTTTCTCTTTGAAAAACTTGGCCCTTTTAGGATCTATAACCTTTACCAAGGAATCATACACCCTTTCCACGTGGTTGAGAAAGGGCACGTTTCTATAAACCGGGGGAATCTCGGAGACTATCTTGATTGAATCCTCGCGATACTTTTCGGGACTCTTTTCCACCACTATCTCCCTTTCGGCTATTATAGTGGTAGGAGAGACTTCCCCCACTTGGAAGCGAAACGGAAAACGGAAAAAGAAGGCCGAAAGGGCTACTGTTAACGATATGGCTAAAGCTCTTAAGACCCGGTTGGTCACCATCATTTACCAACCCGATCGTACGCTTCTATGATGCGTTTGACAATATGGTGTCGGGAAACGTCTTCCTTGGAAAAGTAGACGAAGTCGATACCTTCCACCCCCTGAAGTATCCTCTCCGCCTCAACGAGCCCCGATTCCATATGTTTGGGAAGATCTATTTGGGTTATGTCACCGGTTATCACCACCTTGGAACGGGGACCTATACGTGTTAGGAACATCTTCATCTGTACAGTTTTCGTATTTTGGGCCTCATCCAATATTATGAAGGCATCCGATAGAGTTCTTCCCCTCATATAAGCAAGAGGCGCCACCTCCACCACACGGGCATCCATCATACGCCTGACCCTGTCGTAGGGTATCATCGAGTAGAGGGCATCGTACAGAGGTATGAGATAGGGGTAGACTTTCTCCTCGTAAGAGCCGGGCAGAAACCCCAAGTTCTCTCCCGCCTCCACCGCCGGTCTGGTTAGAACTATCCGCTCCACCCTGCCTTCACGCAGGTATTTAACGGCCATGGCAACGGCCAAGAAGGTTTTCCCTGTCCCTGCGGGCCCTATAGCGAATATCACGTCGTTGGCCTCTATGGACCTCACGTACTCCAGTTGACGTTCGGTAAGGGGTCTTATTCGCTTCTTGAAAGTTATTATAGTACCGTCCTCAGGTAGTGTTTCGTCGTAGTTTTCAGGTAATTGGGTTTCGGTTGGATCCCATCGGCCCCGCATCATATCCATAACGCGTTCCTTGACCATCTCAACGTCCGCCTGGGAGCCGCGAATGCGTAGTTCGCTCCCCCTCGCGTGTATCTTAACAGAGGGATACATCCTACGTAGCTCCTTGATCTTCTCGTCATAAACACCAAAAACATCCAACCGTTTATCTTCCGGTATAATTATGCGGATCTCCAAACCTTTCCTACCTCCTTTGTGGTCTTCCCAGGTAGGAAGTTTAAGGCCGAGATTTAATTTAAAAGACCACTACCTTTTCGTTTTCACCTTCGGCTCTGATAAAGAAGACCCCAGGTTTCAGCGTGATACTTTCACCTACCGACAGCTCTGCCACCAAGCGACCGGCGGCGTTATAGATACGGAGTGACGCGCCTGCTACCAAAGTCCTGTGATGGAGAGTGTAGAACGTTTGGAAATCCGAGGAGCGTTTCTCCTCAACCTGTAACTCGGAAGCCAGCACGGCGCACACTGCGCACACCACTCCATAGCCGTAGTATTGATCCCAACCGCTGTCCCCCAAGTCTATGGCTGTAGCATCTAATAGGTTTCTAACCTCGGTATTGGTGAGAGAGGGTCTATGGCTGAATACCAGGGCCGCCACACCGGAAACATGAGGTGCTGCCATTGAGGTTCCCACCCAGGAGCATCCGGCGCCTACATCACCATAGTTGTTACTAGGAAGAGTTGACAGAATACAGTATCCAGTGCTAGCATCACCGCCAGGAGCCGTGAGTTCCTGTTCGGGGCCATAGTTGGAATAGGAAGCTAAGTAAAAGGAGGATCCATCCGTACCGATAGAACCTACAGCTATCACCGAAGAGTAAGCGGCCGGGTAGCTGATACCGTAGCTTCCGTCGTTTCCAGAGGCAGCGACGAGTAGCACTCCTCTGTTCCAGGCCGTGTCACAGGCGGCTTCCATAACGTAGCTTGGCGAGGAAGCTCCCAAGCTCATGTTTATAACGCGTATACGGGGATTATTGGAAACATCCAGTATGGCGTTGGCTATGGTAGTGGAACTTCCAGAACCGGATTCGTCCAACACCCTTCCTGCAAAGACGAAAACGTTCGCCATTCCGGCTATGCCTGTAGAGTTGTTGAGCGTAGCCGCTATAACGCCGGCCACATGGGTGCCATGATGCTCCACGGAGGGGTCATCGGGAGTGGGATCGGAGTCGTTATCCACATAGTCATATCCGTACCATACGTTATCGTAAAGGTCCTCATGATACCAATCTACTCCTTGATCTAAAACGGCGACCATAACGGATGTGTCTCCAGTTTCATAACACCAGGCCGAATCTGCCCATATTACGTATGGCCCCCATTGATAGCTCCAGTAAGGATCATTCGGAGGACATCCCATAGCGCTGTACATAACTACCGGCTCGGCAACCACTATACCCTCTATTCGCTTAGCTTCTCTGATGAAGGATAGAACCTTGGCCCGATCCCCGCCAGGGAGTTTTAATTCGTAGAAGTTGAGGATGTCTGGATACATACTCTTTCCCAGGATCTCCGTAACTCCGTACCTTTCGAGTAACCGGTTTACCTCCGGTTTTTCAAGGGTCCACCCCTTCTCCAAGAGGATAAGGATGCGATCGGTTCGTACATTGGTCCAATATGTGGGGTCGTCAGCGAGTTCCAACGCATACCACCGAGGTTCGTTGGAGATGGTCGTATAAGTTTTAAGTTCGGTTACACCCCCACTTTTCACAAGGGGTAACCTCGTAATCTTTGGCAAAGCTTGAGAAGTAACGATTAGCCAAATCATCTTTAGTTATTATAGGGATGAACTGTTTATATGAGAAGCGGATTCTTGCTAATATATTTCACAAGAGGAAACAACATTCAGGTTTGCGTTTAAAAAATCTGGGATTTGTATAACCGTGTTTATCCTTCCACACGCTCCATTTCTATCATACCCAGTTTTCTGCCTTACCGATATGAGTATGAGCTTTCCTCTTCCAAGGATCCGAAAATTCAAGGGGTGATAACGGGATGGTTTCACTTGGAGGTCGTTTAGCCTCACAGTGAAACCGAAGGCTCTTTTTTATTCGCCTGCTCAGGAGTATCAAATAGTATTGAACATCTTCTGGTAGTGAAACGGTAGGGAAAACCGTCGACTTCTCTTTTTTCAGAACATATGGCCTATGCCGATATAGATCTTACCTCTGTCCGTGGGAGATCTATCCTTCAGCTTTATACCCCAATCCAGGCGTAAAGGACCAATCGGCGTGAAATATCTTATCCCCAATCCGGTAGAATAGCCATAATCACCGGATAGATAGCCAAAATCAAAAAATACAACACCACCTATTTCTTTCCATACCCGTTTTCGTATCTCGTAGTTGAAGATAACCAATCCTTCCCCTACCTTACAGATTTGACCATGGCATGGGGCTATCTCTCGCCCCAAGGAAAAGCGGTCATAACCTCTGATCTGACCTTCTCCCCCCAGGGTGAAGAGGTCGTAGAAGGGAAGGGTATCGGATCTTAGAATCCTACCTATACGTCCCAATCTTATTCTTGCGGCCCACTTCCAACTGCTTAGAAAAAACTTTTGATATACCGACACCTCAACTACACCCTTGAGAAAATCGTAATCGCCGAATCTCCCAAAACCCGTCTCCTCTAAGTACAGGTTTATAACCGATCCCCATGAAGGATCGAAGATGTCATCACGGGTGTCTATGTATGCCCTCTGAAAAAGTTTGACAATCCTATAGCTTTCGCTCGGCCTTGCATCGGAGAGTCTAAACTCCAATGATGGTCCGGTTGAAATCTCTATCCTGTTGAGTACGTAAGGTTTTATAACTTCTCCATGAAATCCTACGTTGGTCAGGGAGTTATTGGCATCGTACTCCGCACTAACCCTGGCATTCGCCCGTAAGTAAAGGTCCAAAAAATAAGGTTCCTGATACACGATATTGGAAGAGAACCTCTCCACTCGCTGCTCTATCAGATCCAAGAGTGCCGAGGCGGAGATTTGCATTCTCTGGAGGTTATTGAAGAGGTTAAGATGTTGGAAGGATGCTTCAAAGTTAAACAGTATAGGATTTTCAACCTCGTTTTGGAGACCGGCAGTTATATCCAGTATGCGGGGTGCCCCTTCTTTAACCACGAAGACCAAAACTGCCGAGGAATCACCACATCCTTCGGAAGGCTTGAAATCTTTGAGCTCCCATCTTACGGATGTAAAAAGGAGGGTACGGTACAGGCGACTCAAACTCTCCCCTATCCTCTGGATTGAAAAGCACTCTTTTGGTTTAATCACAACCTCCCTATAGAAAATCTTGCTGCGAGTCTTTAACGGCAAACTATCGTCGCCAACGAACTTGATCTCTCTTATCATAATCCTGGGGCCCTTTTGAACGTGAAATGAGACCTCCAAAAGTGTATCTTCGGCGTATAACTCCCTTTCAACTCGCACGAATGGATAGCCCCGATTCTGATACCACTCTAATATGGTCATCTCCAATGAGGAAAGTAGGGCTTCCGAGTAAGGTGTAGGTAACTTAACAGAGCGAGAAATCGTAAACTCCTTCGGGAAATGTAGGCTTTTTATTACATACCTCGGCCCTTCCTCTATTTCCACTATGAGTATCTTCCCGTGTTTAACCGTGCTATCTCGTACCCTCACTTCGACATCAAAAAAACCACTGTCCCGGTAAATGTTTTCCAGTTGAATAGCCCTATGTCTGAACATGGACGGTGAAAATCGAAGTTTTTTTTTAAAACCAAAGATGGATTTTTTATAACCGAAGAAACTCTTTATAAAGGAGGGTTTAAAAAATTTCGCTCCCACCACCACCACATCTACCACGGGGGTATAGGCCCAAAGGAAGATCATCGGTAGTCGGTCCCCAATATTATGTACACCGACGCCAGATTGTCGGTGTCCGGCATATAGGTCACCTTACCCTTAATATAGCGCGCCACCTTTTTGGCGTTAGACAGGCCAACGCTGTCCTTTCTGTCTATTATCAAGGTTTGAGCGTAGAGGGTATCGGCGTTACCGTAATAGAGTACGTCTATACCCTTAGTGCGAAGGTATTGGGAAACGCTGTAGGCCAACCTGTTCTTTCTCGCTCCGTTTAAAACTATAACGTCCAACCGTGTGTCGGTTACACTCTCACCTCTTTTCGTTCTTGGCCAAAGGATAGGAACTACCAAAAGCCCTAAGAAGACCGTTATCAATACCCCCCAGAGAATTCTAAGCACGAGTGTTGATTATAAACCGGTAGTCATATTGAGGATTCGCGCTATAACATCTATCTCATTTTCTCCCCATCTATTGACGATTTTTACCCTCCGACCGTAAAGATGTATAAGCAGATAATCACTTCCGGCCTTTATAGGAAAGTTCAGTTCGGCATTTAAGGCTTCCGCCAACTTTCTTCCCTTGGCATCAGTATGATAGTACCTTACCTCCGGTTCTCCGAAATCCAGGATTATGGTAGTTCCTCTAAACCCATTCAAACGCAGAGCTACATGAAGATCGCCTTCTTGAAGTGTCATACCGGTGTGTATGTATCGGGCGTTCCATCTTCGTGATAGATACAGACCATACCAAAAGACTCTTCCATCTCTTAGGATAACAACCCTGTCATCTCTCGTACCCCAGGGGGGGCATTCCAAGTCCAAAAGGGTGGTTCTGTGACCAGGAACGTAGGCAAACTTTTCAAAGCACCAAAAGGGATTCGGTTTATGGACGGTCGGAAGACGGCTAAAGGAAATCAACGCATTTTTAAGAATGTAGGCCTCCAACCATATTTTCTCCTCATTCATCTCTCTAGCGAAGAAAAGCTCTGTGAGAAGGCGTATCTGGGGTCCCTTTTGTACCACCGTATAGGTCGAGGGAAGGGGAGGTAGGAACCGCCTGGTAGGAATTTTCTTCACCAAAGCATCATATATGGCGTAAGCGAGGTCGTACGAGGGTGAAACCGTATTCCATCCGGTATAGATCTCACTCCTTGGTGAAATATCTTCCTCGTAAGCGTTATGATGTACACTTAAGAAAACATCCGGCTTGGTATCCATCACCATCCGTACCCTCTCATCCAAAGATAAGTAGGAATCGTCCTCACGGGTAAGAAACACCTCCCAACCTTCCCTCTCCAACTCACGGGCAAGAAGTAAAACAACTCTTAAATTGATCTCCTTCTCTGGCAAAAATCCTTCGGTGGTTCCCAAAGAGCTACCACCATGGCCCGGATCCAAAAGGATCCTCATCTTAAGACGGCCCTGTAGGTTTTACCTCGGAATATCAAAAACCACACCCCCCTACCGGGTTTAAGGATCTTTTCACCTGCAACCGTGCCGGAGGCAACCAACCGTCCGTCGGAAGAGAAGAGCTTGAAGTTTCCCTCCCCTCTGATGAGAATACGGTTTCCAGAAATCTCCACGTCGTTCGCTTTAACCTCGGTCTTCTCCTCCACTTTCAGATCCCCATCCCCCACAGCGTCAGGACAAGGATCGCGGGTAAAATACACTTCATAGTTTCCGCTAACGTCGGAGGACCAGAGGATGAACCAGTGATCATCGTAGTATGCCACACTTACGGCGCCATCGTGGGCTGTGTTGTTAGTGAGCCTCTGTACGGTTCCCCATGAGTTACCCCAATCGGTAGTTATCTTACAGACTATCTCCCAATCGCCGTCCAAGCTGTCCATCCAATATACACGCGCTTCCCCAGTAGGTGATGCTGCCACGAAGGGGTTCCAGGATTTGGTGGGAGTTCCGGAGAGATTGACAGGCCCAGACCAACTGTTCCCCCCATCTGTGGATCGCTTCAATATGACTTCTTTGTTCCCGTAACGTTCATCCACCCAGGTATAATAAACTACATTATTTACCGCTGCTATACTACCTATGGGTCTGTCGTAAGGGGTGGGCCCCCCGGCATTGTAACCGGACATATCAACGGTTGAAGACCAGCTCACGCCCGCATTCGTACTGCGACGATACCTAGCCCTCTTTTGAGAAGTGTTGTAAATCATAAACCACATGTGGAATATGTTCGGATTTGAGGGATCGGCAACTATGATAGGCGAGTCCGAAAGGTCCTGTATGCGATCTGCTGTCCACGTTGCCCCCAAATCGTCACTCCTCTTGTAGTACGTGTTATAAAGCGGTACGAAAAAAACCGGCCGGTTATCGGCCCATACCCAGTGCATACGCGCGCCTATTAGGGCCAGGGCGGGGGCTTCTTGGTTGTAGGAAGTATATGAACTGACCAAAGAATATTCCGGCGACCACGTTGCACCACCATCCTCGGAGATCCGATAGAGTATATCTACATTCCCTCCAGAAACCACCTCGTACGCTATGACCACCGTATCACCGCTGCATTCAATCCACAGTTCCCTTGCAAATTCTCTATAACCCGCTATGGTAACCTTAGGCTCCCATGTCAGACCTCGGTTCAAACTTCTGCGATAGTACAGGTATCCAGAGTGGGACCAGGTGTCGGAATTGAACCACGCCACGTGTACCTTGTCGTTGCAGACGGCTATGTTCTTCGTACTCCTTTCTGTAGGATGGTTCCAGGTATCCAGGTACGGCCTATCCTGGGCCGGATCATCGCTTAGATTTACCGGCTCCATAAGACAACCGCATGCCACCATTAGGACGTTCAACATAATCCCTATATTTTACAGCCAGAACTTACCTAAAAGCAAACGGCTCACGACTATAATACCAACTTGCTTTCCGAGGGTAGGAAGTATTTGACTGCTACAGCGTTTTTAGCACCTGCTTTGACCGTTTTGTTGTTGTTTAAGTTCATCCCTTCCCTCATGGTTTTCATAAACTCGTTTCAAAAGTGGGGTTTGGTAGGTTTTCAGGAATGGGTAGGGCTTAGAAACTTCCAGATGCTTCTGAAGGATCCGTTCTTTTGGCAAGCTCTAACAAACACCTTCTGGTATTCCCTTTTGAGCATATCACTTGGTATAACGATCGCTCTACTTTCGGCTCTTTTGATAAATGCAAGTAAAGAACCCTGGGCTTCCATCCTTAAGTTTGCCGTATTTACACCTGTGGTTATATCGTTGGTACCGGCATCGGTGGTTTGGAAGTGGCTCTATAATCCTTCGGCGGGTTTTCTGAACTTTCTTTTATCGCTGTTGCATCTTCCCACTCTCCGATGGCTTGAGGAACCCTCTGGTATCTTCTTCGGCCATGGTCCCTCTTTGGCTCTTCTCTCGGTGGTAATAATGTCCATATGGAAAAGCTTCGGTTATAACACCATAATACTCTACGCCGGTCTCAAATCCATAAACCGTAGCGTATATGAGGCTGCCGCCATAGATGGTGCGGATGCGTGGATTGTCTTTTGGAAGATAACCCTTCCCCTGTTGGCACCTTCTCTCTTTTATGTGTATCTTACCAGTTTCATAATCTCCTTTCAGGTCTTTGCACCCATATGGATAATGACCGGGCCACCACCGGGAGGCCCCATGGGTACGACGAACGTATTGGTCTACTACCTGTACCAAAAGGGAGTTGAAGATTTCAACGTCGGCTATGCGTCGGCGGTTGCCATAGCTCTTCTCGCGGTGGTGGGACTTCTGACCGTCCTTCAGAAGGTCTTTATAGAACGAAAGATACACTACGAGGCCTGATGTTTTTAATTCTATCCACCCATTGGCTAAGCACCGGCGAGATAAAGCGCATCACGGGCGCCTTGGTATACACCAACCGCGTTATCTACCGCGGGAAGGTAGCCCGCTACAGATACGAGGACGCGGTGGTCTTCAAGGGGCAGATCTTTCCGCTACGTAAGGTATGGAGAGGCAGGAAGCTTTACGTTAGAGCTGATCAACTGGCCCCTCTACTCCTCCAGATGGGGGGAAATTGGTTTTGGGACAGTGAGAACAGGCGTTTTTTCAAGGGAAAACCCACTATCCGCCTTCTGATGGGTAGATCCAAAGGGGGTTATACCATAACCGTGACAGCCCAAAATGGAAAGTTTTCCTTGACCAAAGCCGAAGATAGCCTGGTGGTAAAGGTCAGGGGTCTCTACGGTAAGTTTTGGAAGGTGGTAGGGGACGGTAACTACGTATCCTTTATCAGAGTGATTCAAAAGAGGAGAAACACAGAGTTCGTGATACATTTGGGTCCGCAGGCTGGCACCTACTCCACCAGTATTCGTGGGGATACGTTGCACATCTTCATAAACAAACTGAAGCCAAGGAAGGCGAAGGAGACGGTCATAGTTATAGATCCAGGCCATGGAGGGAGGGACGCCGGTGCCATCGGTAACGGCTACAAGGAGAAAAACATAAATCTGGCTGTAGCCCTTAAGGTAGCCCAAATTTTAAAACGTAAAGGTTATAAAGTGATACTTACCCGTTCAAAAGACCGTTATGTTTCGCTCTATGCGCGAGCACGCATAGCTAACCGCAGTGGCGCCCATCTTTTCGTTAGCATACACTGTAACGCGAGCAAGGATAAGAACGCTAGGGGTATGGAGACCTATTTCCTATCCGAATCAAGAACGTCAGCAGAGAGAGCGGTAGCTATCCTGGAGAACTCCGCACTGAAGTACGATTTGGGATTCAGCGGAGCCATAAACGAACCTGTGGAGAACATATTGGGGGACCTCTTGCAGAACCTGCTCCTTGAACAATCCTATGAGCTGGCTTTAAGCATACATAGAACGGCGTTGAACATGGCTCTGACCGAAGATAGAGGCGTTAAACAGGCAGGCTTCTACGTCCTCAAGTGGGTGATGATGCCTTCGGTTCTGGTAGAACTGGGTTTCATAACTAACAGAAAAGAGGTCAAAAGGTTATCCTCTGAGATATACCAGAGAAAGCTTGCCAAGGCGATAGCCAAAGGCATTGAGGTTTATATAGAGAAACAAAAAAGGAGGTAAAAAGCGTGGGAAGAAGGAAGAAGAAGGACAACAGGAACAGAAACCGCCTACCCAAAGTGCGGGTGAACGAGCAGATACGGGTACCGAGGGTCTTGGTGATAGGCCCTGGTGGCAATAACTTAGGCATTATGAGCGTACGGGATGCCATAACCATAGCCGAAGAACATGGTCTTGACGTGGTTGAGGTCTCGCCCAACGCTAATCCGCCAGTAGTCAAGATAATGGACTATGGCAAATACATGTACGAGCTTAAGAAGAAGCAAAAGAAAAAAGATAGGACGCCGGAGCTAAAGGAGATAGAGCTTACACCTACCATAGGGGAACACGACCTTCAGGTAAAGCTTAAAAAAGCGCGCGAGTTCTTGGAGAAAGGGCACAAGGTAAAGATAGAGATACGCATGAGAGGAAGACAAATGCTTCATACGGATTTAACCCACAAGCTGGCCGAGAGAGTGATAGCCATGTTGGACGAGGTCGCTGCTGTAGAAACCGAACCCAAACAGGAGGGTCGCTTCGTACATTTCGTCCTCAAGCCAAGGAGGAGGTGATGGCAATCGCGTTGATCCAACGGGTTGAGAGAGCCTCGGTTATCCTCTCGGATGGGCGAATCCGTAGTATAGGTAGGGGAATCTTGGTGTATGTGGGCTTTGAACGTGGAGACGAAAAGGAAATACTGCCAAAGTTGGCTAGGAAGATTCTAAACCTTCGTATATTTGAGGACGCAGTGGGTAAGATGAACCTCTCAGTTAAGGATATAGGCGGAGAGATCCTTTTAATTCCCAACTTTACTCTGGCGGGGAGCGTGCGAAAGGGCAACCGTCCAAGTTTCACAGGGGCTAAATCACCCAGTGAGGCTGTGGAGTTCTTCTTGGAGTTGGTGGCCCTTCTGAACAGCGAAATTTCGTTAGAACGAGGTGAATTCGGTGATCACATGCGAATAACCTCAAGCAACGACGGACCTGTAAACCTTATTGTGAAAATGTAGCCGAAGGTTGGTTGCAAAGTCGGTACTTCATCCATAAAATATTCTCTCATGAGGAAGATAGCATCTGTTCTGTTCGCAGGAGCGATTATAGCCTTTGCGGGTTGCAATCAGGGCCAGGTCCAGCAGAAACTGGACGAGATAGAGGAAAAGGTGCAGATGGTGGAGGAGCTGAAGAGCAAGCTGGAAAGCCTGGAGAATCGCCTCAACGATCTGGAGGCGAAGCTGAATGAACTTCAGGAGGAGGAGATGAAGGAGCATGAGGAAAAAGGTAAGACCGCGGCTAAGGGTACCTATAAACCTAAGCCCAAGGTCTCTCCGAAACCTGGTAAAGTAAAGTAAAAAGGAGGTGAAAGCCATGAAAAGGTTTCTGTTTATACTTCCCATCTTTGCGTTAGGGGTTATCTCCACGGGATGTAACGGTGAGGGTAGTGGCAACGTGGAGATAACGGCTGAAGCTATCAACAGCGGCGCCGATCTTCAGTTGACCTGGACGTCGGTTGAGAACGTCTCTACCTATAAGATCTTGGATGAGAACCAGAACGTCATCGCTGAGGTAAACGACACCACCTACACCCTCAAAGGGGATAGCGGCGTCTACAAGATGATCTATATAGACGCCGGTGGGACGAAAACCTCCCTTGATCTTACCCCTTGGGAGGGATCCGTTAGCGATATAGTCTCTCATGACATCCTCTCCGGTAACTCTTGGGTGAAGATTGACTTCTCCGCGCCCAGCGTTACTGCTATCCAGCAGAGCGATGTAGATGTAAATGCTGCTGAGACCGGTTACTTCATCCTTTACAACAACGGTGGCACTCCGCAGATCAGAGATGTCTCCGCCACGGATGAAGGGATGGCCAAGATGGAGCTTGCCTTCACGGATAATACGAGCGGCGAGATGGCCCCGCCTCCTGGAAACTACAACACTGCGCGTGACATCGCCGACAACGGTTTCTACTTCTTCTGGGCCGACAACACATCCACCGGCTACGGTGAGATGGATGGTAACGATTACTTTGGTGCTGTAAAAGTCACGAACCTTTCTTCCTCCGGCGGAGGATACACAGCTGACTTTACCATTTACATCCAGCACAAGGTTAAAGGTCTAAGGTGGCTCAAGCTGTAACGCGTCCAACCGCATAAAAAAGGGGGGCGCTGCCCCCCTTTTTTATTTTAAGATGGCTTCACTCGGAGACCATTTAGCCTCACAGTGATACCAAAGCGGTGTTCGCGCTTTCGATCGCCGACAACATTTGTAACCGTAGGAAATGAAAGGAGGAGATGGTGGTGAGGTCCATAGAGGTTTTGGGGGAGAGGTTCGCTCGTAGGCTAGCCGAGGAGTTAATACTCTATCGCATTATTTGCGTCTCTTTTGGGTTGGCCAAGGGTTACGCGCTTTGACTGTATAGTGTGGAATAGAAGTAATTTTGAGTATAAATTGCACAAAATGTGATATTACGCTCTCCCAGATATGCACACGCGCAACCTCTGGGCATAAGTTCCTCAATCAATCCGCCACAAAATTTGCCTTTCCCAAAGGGTTTTGGAAAACCCACCGACGTTTTAACCAGTACCCGCTTATCGGCATTTCATATCCAACCCTTAGTGAAACGCTAACTTTCCACAATCTCACAACCACACCACCCAAACTGGAGACGACTGAAATTTGATTGCATTGGGCAAAATGATGAGAGAAGTACTCTCC
>JAADCS010000083.1 GCA_013154295.1 Thermotogae bacterium | reverse complement strand
CCCTGCCGCCCACCCGGGCCAGCGGTATAAGACTCGGGACCCCCGCCCTCACGACCAGAGGGATGAAGGAGCCGGAGATGCGGGAGATAGGTCGCATAATCGCCGACGTCCTCAAGAATCCGGACGACGAGAGCGTGAAGGAGAGGGCTCGCTCCAAGGTCAGGGATCTGACTAAGGCCTTCCCTCTGTACGTTAGGTACCGGAGGGAGATGGAGAGGATAATGGGCATAGGCGATAGGAAACTTGCAATTTAGAACGGATTGTTTTATCATAATGGTGACCATGGCATACGAACGGTGACGGTGTTTTTAATGGAATGAAGAACGAACACCTTTATCATAGTTGGTGATATGATAGGTGTAGTTTTGGGCGTTTTTGCGAAAGGTTATGCGCTGGGTTCCGACGTTAGTAGGTCGGCGAGCTTCGCCGTTAGAACGCCCTCTGGAGGCTACGCTATCAGGGCTGCCAGGTACAATAGCTCAAACGGTGAGTACGATGCCGCTCTCATAATCCTGGACAGTACAGCAAACCTAATGGAAGCCAAAACCTACGGTTGGAGTTCGGATCACGAGTACTTCTACGGCATCATCGGTCGCAACGACGGTTATGTCTTGGTCGGATACACTCGCAGTACGGGACCGGGTTCTTACAACGTCTTCGTGGTTAGAACGGACCTCTCCGGCAACTTGCTGTGGAGTAAAGTCATCGGTTCGGTGAGTTCGGATATTCCCCAGTTCGCCATGGGCACATCGGACGGGGGTATACTGATAACCGGATACACGTACGCCACGGGCGGTGGAGATGCCTTTGCCATGAAATTAGACTCCACCGGGAACCTTCTCTGGGCCAGGACCTGGGGAGGAAGCAGTTTGGATAAGGCCACAGGTGCCGTTGAAGTGGCAGGAAATTATTACATCACCGGCTTCTATGGGTATTCTTCTTCCGATCTCATGTTGGTTAGTTTAACATCTACAGGCGCGTTAAACTGGTACCTCACCTACGACTCCGGCTCCGAAGAGAGAGGTTATGCTATAGATTCGGATGGTTCCTCTCTATACATCGCGGGCCAACGGGGTTCCTACAGCTCGGCTGACGCTCTTTTGATGAAAACGGACCTTTCGGGTTTGCCGTTGTGGGCGAAAGCTTACGACTTTTCGGGTCAAGAGGACATCTTCTACGGCGTACATCTTTACGATGAAGTAGTAGCCACGGGAACGGCTCGTCTCTCGTCTTACGACGCCACCTTGATGAGGGTAGATCCTTATGGCAACTTTATTAGCGGAGTCACTTTCGACTACGGATGGGATGAGGGTTTTACCGTACTGGATCATCCCTTGGGCTACGTTTTGGGCTTGGGAGCCGGATCCTACCACTCGGTTATCCTTTTGGACACCACGCTTAGTTCTCCTCTTTGCTTCTCAACGGCCTATTTCATATCTTCAGATCCCTCCATGGTTCAGCATATACCGGGTGATTTTACCTTCGCCAATTTCAGTGTAACCACATCCACAGCTTCCCCCACGGTTTTAGATGCAACACCGTATGAAATCACCATCTGTTCTGCTTTGGAGTTGGGTGAAGGCACGTGTGGATCCTCCCTCCGTTGGAAGGTGGTCACCGGCGGTATAGAGTTCTATGTTTCAAAACCTATCAAGCTGAAGATTTTCTCCGCCGAGGGCCGTAAGGTGTTTGAAGGAGTACTTGAGGGTACGACCTTCTTGCCTTTAAAACCGGGTGTCTACCTTTGGAAGGGAGGAAAGGCTGTAGTCAGATAGCCGTTTAAGGCCTTCTTCAAGGCTCCGGCTTTAGAATACTTTCATGTACGTGGTGCTTTTGATTATATACATACTGATCGTCCTGGTGATGATAGCGGTCGTTCTGATCCAAGAGCCAAGGACAGGAGGTGGGTTGGGTATAGCCTTCGGAGGAGGTGTAGAGAACGTTATAGGTGTTAAAACGGCCCCGACTTTCTTTACGAACCTAACCATAGGTTTGGGAGCTGCCTTCGGTATTTTAGCCTTCCTGTTGTCGTTAATGTCCGGAGCACGGACGGGGTCGTCGTCCGTGGTCGTGAGAGAGGCCGGCAAAGGAACGGTTTATAAAGTACTGGAGGAGATTCAATCACCGGCAGGGAAACCCGCTCAGGCTCCCGTAACTCCTGTACAACCTCAGGGGCAGCAGCCAGCTCCCCAAGGTAAATGAGGGAATACGCTTTTTTTACTAACTTCCCCACCCCCCAAAAGGTAGATATGTTTAACGCCTTAAGCGATAGATTGGGGGGGAGGGTGAAGTTTTTTTTCTATGCCAAAGAGGTGGAAAAGCGAAAAGGATGGGAACAGGTCCTTGGTGGTGCCCGCTTCAGGTACGAGATTCTAAAATCTTCGGTTCGCAGACTCTACTTCGGTGGGGATGAGAATTACGTTTTCCTTCCAACCGGGATACCGGAACTGGTCAAATTCCGAAAGATAGTTGTGAGTGGAGGGTTGGGGCCATTTGAACTTTTTCTGAGCCTGAAAGCTCAATCCCTTGGCGTTCCCTACGTGGTATGGAGCGGGGCCCCCTCCCTACTCTTAGGAGGTTGGTGGGGGGTTCCCTACCGAATTCCCCTACGCTTTTTCATCTTCTCCGGTGCCGAAACGGTGGTGGCCGCAACCAGTATGGCTGCCAAACACTCCAAGAGACTCGGCGCCAAAAAGGTGGTGATAGCCCATACCACCTTCGATATGTCCCGTTTTTGGTACGAGAGAGAACACACATCCTCTACTCCCAAGCTACTCTTTGTGGGCCGTTTAATACCCCGGAAGAGGGTGGAAGATCTCTTCCGTGCTATGGCTGGAAGCGACCTAAGCCTTACGATCGTAGGTGACGGTCCCCACAGGTCATACCTGGAAGCATCGTCCGAAAGGTTAGGTCTGGGGAAACAGGTGAGTTTCAGAGGATGGGTTCCATATGAAGATCTAAAGGAAATTTACAGGAAACACGACATTCTGGTCCTTCCGGCTCGCTGGGAGGTCTTTGGATTTGTGGTGGTGGAGGCTGCCGCGTCGGGGGTGGTTCCTGTCGTCTCCTCGGAGGTGGGAGCTAAGGATCTTTTACCGGAGCGGTTGGTATTTCCCATAGGTAACGCCGAGGCTATGCGTAGGATTCTATTTGAACTGAAAGATCCAAATCTCCGGAACAGAATACTGGAGAGCGTAAAAGTGCGTCTGCGGGACGCAACCCCCCAAAGTTGGGCAAAAACTTTCGCCGAGGCCCTTGAGAAAAGCTGAAGTATCTCCGCCATAGAATATGGGCAATGGAGGTTCTCAAAGAGTTCGCCGAAATCTTGGGCTTTTACGATGAGATAGTGCAACGGGAGATCATACCTGTGCTGGGGGAGTTGGATGGAAAGGATAGGTTTGCCGACACCTTGGCGAAACTCGCTGGTTTAGGTGTTTTCTCCGAGGAGATAAACGATCTACCTGTGCCCGTCCGTGTTAAGGCCATCTTCAAGTTGGCTTCGGGGGATGGTGGTGTAGCCCTGTGCGTGGGAACGCGTCTCGCCTTCCTTGAGTATGGCTTACCGAACGTGGGTTTCGTTAGGGACGGTAGGCTTGCCCAAGGTTCCTATGAGAGATACTATCATGATGGCCTTTTAGGGGAGTTTGTAGGTAAGGAGGTTGAGGTCTTGGGGATGCGAGGGATAGGTTGGATATGGGGAGAGTTTAGAGGTCAAGAGACAGTTGAAAACCGCCCGAATAGACGGATCCTACTCTACGACCTCACCACCCTGGTGGGGATGGGTTGGGGAGCTTTGAGAGAGGCTGAAAGGTACGCTAAAGAGCGTAAAGCTTTTGGTAGATACATATACGAATACGGCGAAGTACGGCGTTTCATAGAGGAGGGTAGATCAAAGCTCCTCGCCGCCGAAAGTCTTCTCCTTGCCGGTGGAGATCTCCCATCGGCAGTGTATCAGGTGGTTGATGCCGCCACCTATGCGACCGAAAAGGCCGTACAAATATTCGGTGGTTACGGTTATATAAACGAATATCCTGTCAGCCGTTACATGAGGGATGTACGTATGCTACGTTCCTTGGTTCTAAAGGATGTTGCTGGAGGTGAAAAGGTATGAAAAAAGTCCTTCTCCTCGGAAACGAGGCCATAGCCCGTGGGGCTTGGGAGGCGGGGGTTAAGGTAGCGGTGGGTTATCCAGGAACGCCGAGTACGGAGGTTCTGGAGACTATAGGCAAGTACTTCAAAAACGACATCAGGGCCCAGTGGAGCCCCAACGAGAAGGTGGCTTACGAGGTGGCGTTGGGGGCCAGCTTTGCGGGTGCAAGGGTCCTGGTCACGATGAAGCACGTGGGTCTAAACGTGGCCGCCGATCCTTTCGTCAACTCTTCGTTGGTGGGGGCATGGGGGGGGTTGGTGGTACTTAGCGCGGACGACCCCAACATGTACTCCTCACAGAACGAACAGGACAACCGGTATTACGCCAAGTTCGCCCTGGTTCCTCTTTTGGAGCCTTCCGATCCCGCCGAGGCGAAGGAGTTGATAAAGGAGGCCTACAGGATCTCGGAGGAGTTCGAAACTCCAGTTCTCTTCAGGACTACTACCCGCATAAACCACACTGTAGGAGTCGTTCCTATAGGGAACAGGAAAGAGGTTCCCTTTAAAGGGTATAAGCCGGATGTCAAGGGAAGGGTACTTCTACCAGTAAACGCCAGAAAGCGCAGGAAGGTGGTTTTGGAACGCCTCGAGAGGCTTATGGAATTCTCCGAGCGTTTCCCCTATAACAGGACCGAGTATAACGATACCAGAGTGGGTATTATATCTTCCGGTGTGGCTTACACCTACGCCAAGGAGGTTTTCCCCCAAGCCTCTTTCTTGAAACTAACCTTAACCTTTCCCTTACCTGAAAACCTCATAAGGGAGTTCGTATCCCGCGTGGAAACGGTGGTGGTAGTTGAGGAACTGGATCCTTTCCTTGAGGAGCAGATCCGCGCCATGGGGATAGATGTGATAGGGAAGGAGTACATACCCAGGGACGGTGAGCTGTCTCCCCAGAGGCTAAAAGAAGCTCTGCAAGAGGTCCTATCTCTACCCCCACAGGAATACTCTTACGACGTACCACCTGTGGCTCCACGTTTCCCAGCTATGTGTCCCGGATGTCCTCACACACCCATCTTCTGGATCCTGAAGAAAATACGGGCCACCGTTATGGGAGACATAGGATGCTATACCTTGGGGGCTTTACCACCTCTGAACACCATGGAATCCACAGTTGAGATGGGATCCAGCATCGGTACGGCCATCGGTATGGAGCTGGCCTTAGGTAGCACCTACGCCCAGCCGAAGAAGAAGCGTCGGCCTATAGTCTCGGTTATAGGTGATTCCACCTTTTTCCACAGCGGTGTGACAGGTCTTTTAGACGCCGTCCACAACGATCACAGAGGTACGATAATCGTATTGAACAACTCCACTACAGCTATGACGGGGCATCAGGATCACCCCGGTGTTCCCTACAAGTTAGACGGAGAAGTGGCCCACAGCGTATCTATCCAAGAATTGGCCAAAGCGGTCGGCGTAAAGCACGTTCATACGGTCGATCCCTACGACCTCAAAGGAACCGAAAAGGTAATAAGACGGGAGGTCCAGAGGGACGAGCTTTCGGTTATCGTCACCAACAGGCCCTGCGTCCTCAAGAAAGAGGTCAAGTCCCACCTCCCGGAGTTCGTAGGTGTTCAGGTGAATCCGGACAAGTGCACCTTCTGCAAGCTGTGCCTACAGGTGGGGTGTCCGTCCATATACGCCGAGAACGGTAAAGCCAAGATAGATGAACTATCCTGCATCGGGTGTGGTCTCTGCGTGGAGGTATGTCCCTACGACGCCATTGAGTGGCTGGATCTGGAGGCACCAAACATAAAGAACTTCTCCCTTCAGGATTGAACGCCTACCGTACGACTACGACCCTTCGTTTTCCCGCGAACTTGATTATGTATACACCGGTGGGAAGCTTGTGCCGCATCTTGCCATTCACGATGATATGCCGCAGTAATCTTCCGTCGCTTCTGTAAATTTTCAGGTCACCCTTTCCTTCTATCGTAAGGATGTTACCCATCACCCGTAAATGTAAATCGTCGTTCCTGGGAATCTCCCGACTTCTAAGCTCCGATCCCTTGGAAAGCGGAGAGCAGGAGATGCTATCGGTTACGTTGTAGTACGCGAACATCTCATGTATGCCCACACTATCCACACTCACCCTATTCAGGAACAGTACTACGTCTGCTCTTCCGGTATCGCTCGTTTCGTCCAGAAGGCCGACACGCACACCGTAAGGAGAGGGAAAATCCACGTAACAACGGTTTCCCAAAGAGTCTATAGTATGGGCCATCCACCCGGCGCCGGTGTTCTCGTACCACACGAGCATGTTTCCGGAAGATCGGGGGCAAGCGGTTGCTACCACAATATCCACATCTCCATCGCAGTCGAGGTCGGCCAGGTTCAAACGGGCAAAGGGGTTAACTGCGATACTCAAACTGTCTTCCAAAACGTCCCTACTCCATCCGAGGGAGGACCAGTGCCATACGGACACCTTCTCACCTGCGGCCACCAGCTCAGCATACCCATCTCCGTCCATATCATGAGCTACTATACCCTGAACCTTCTCTCCGCTTATCAGAAGCTCATGGATCAGGAAATCAGGTCCGTAATGAACGGCCAGTCCCCGCGGTATGTAGTATCCTCCGTAGCTAGAACAGGCCACGTCCAGGTGGGTGTCGCCGTTGAAATCCCCTATGGCCACCCCATCGGCACACCGAGTGTAGGATATGGTAGTTCTTGCCACAGCCGGTAACGCGGTCGGTTTAGGAGAGGGTGTTACTGGAGAGGTCGTAGTGGTGGATGGGGCCGAAGTACTCGGTCCAGTAGATCACACCGTTGCGGCTTATTATGGAATTAGGTTTGGCTGGAAAAAGGATTGTGGTATCGAAGATGAGGGTATCACGGTACGATGGAAACAGACCGTTCGAGACCAGAAGATACACGCTTCCGTTCCTCCTGTGGCCGGTGATGGCGAAATCTATCACACCATCGTCGTTTAAGTCACCCAGATCTACCAGACCGTAGGTAGGATGGGAACTTATACCGTGAAGTACGAAGGTTCCGGGGATGCCTCCGGAGATCTGACGTAGTACGTAGGTTCCCTCCGAACCGTATAGCCACACCCCAAAGGGTACGTCCCTAAGTCCATCACCATCCACATCAACGATGGTGACGGATTTGTCGGTAACCAACTGGAAACGATCTCCGAGAGCGCCTATGTATATGGAGCATTTGCAGAACCTTAGGCTACCACTCGTTATCGTGGTGCAGCTGGACGGACATACCTGTGCGAAAGCTTTAGAATACGCACCAAAAAACGTAACAAACGACAAAAGGATAGCAGATTTTTGAATAACACTCCCCATAACGATTCTATTTTAACATAACATAATGTAGAGTGTCAATAGGGTAGGAAGTGCTCCGGTGTAGAATACCGACCATGAGAAACTTCGAGGAATTGAGGCACGTGTTCCGTAAGTACGACATACGAGGTACGTATCCGGATGAGATAAACGAGGGATTCGCATACCGTTTGGCGGTGGCCTTCGGCAAGATGTTAGAGGAGATGGGAGCCAACACCGTGGTTGTGGGTGGAGATGTGCGTATCCACACCCCCCCAATCAAGGATGCTTTCGTAAGGGGGTTGACCCACATGGGTTTTCACATCGTTGATATAGGGATAGTACCTACACCTGTGATGTACTTCGCCGCTAAGACCTTGAATGTGCATGCGGGTGTTCAGATAACGGCCAGTCACAACCCTCCCAACTTTAACGGCTTCAAGATCGTTTTGGGTGGAGATCCCTTCTACGGTGAGGACATTCAGCGCCTTTACTCTATCTTCTCCGACCCACACCTCTCCCCGAAATATCCCTACCCCAACGGTAAAGTTAGCCCTCGCGATGCTCTCTCCGAGTATATCGCGTGGATCAAGAAGAACGTACAGATCACCAAGGAGTTTTACATAGGGGTGGATGCTGGTAACGGAACCGCTGGCATGGTGGTGGAAAAGCTCTATCCAAAGAAAGGGATAAGGTACGAAGGTCTTTACATGGAACCGGACGGTAGATTTCCCAACCACATACCCGATCCCACGGTACCGGAGTACATGCGAGATCTATCCCGTCTAATCGTTGAAAAGAAGTTGGACATGGGTTTCGGATTCGATGGGGATGCTGACAGATTGGGTCTCGTGGACGCTGAGGGTAACATGGTCTTCGCTGATAAGATACTAGCTCTCCTGGCCCGTCCAGTGTTGAGGGAGTTCCCTGGGGCACCTATAATACTGGATGTTAAATGTTCAAAGGGTGTGGTGGAGTACCTCCAGAAGTTGGGAGCCAGAGTCGTTATGTGGAAGACAGGTCACTCCCTTATAAAGGCTAAGATGAAGGAGATAGATGCTCCGTTGGCAGGGGAGATGTCGGGCCATATCTTCTTTAAGTACAGATTCTTCGGCCATGATGATGCTGTATATGCCTCCTTAAGGTTCTTGGAGATGCTTTCACAGGAGGAGAAAACCCTTGCCGAGCTTTTGGAGGAGATACCAACCTACATCTCAACGCCGGAGATAAGGGTGCCAGTTTCCAACGACGAGGTGAAGTTCAAGATAGTAAACGAACTGGTAGAGGAGTTCAAGCGCCAGAATCTACCCGTGATAGATATAGATGGAGCGAGGATAGAGTTTGACGATGGGTTTGCCCTGATAAGGGCTTCCAACACCCAGAGTGTCCTGGTGATGAGGTTCGAAGCTAAAACGGAAGAACGCCTCGAAGAGCTTAAAGAGATGATCTACTCCCGTTTGCGCCGTTATCCGGAGGTCCTCCTGGAGGAGGGAGGGTAGGAAAGAACGGATCCCGTCGGAATACCCTCACAGTGATACCAGTTCGGATGCTGTCCATTTTTCATTCATCCGAATGAATGGAGGGAACGGGGGTTTTAGCATTCCCCTTCGCCTTCTTAAACGGTGTCTATGGAACGGTGATCCCTATGGGCTGAAGAGTATAACTTCTGCCATAAATCTTTCGTAGGCTGTGAAAGAGCGTAAGGAAACATGTTTCGGTTTTATAATGCAAAGCTATGCCATTGGGGATCGGTGTTGAGGCTAAACTTAAGGAAGGTGTAATCCGCATAATGAACGAAATTGAAGACGCGGAGGTGGCCCTTTTTGCGACGGATGAGGGTCTTCCTGTGGTTTTTGAAAGTCGTTACAACGTGGGTATAGTTGATAGGTTGGCGGCGTTGTCCGCTATGCTCTTTGGGGTCTCGCGCAAGTCTTCCAACATCGTTAAGATGGGGGATCTGGTCCATTTGGAGTTAGCTCTGGAGATGGGACGCCTCTTTCTTTTTAGGGTCGTAAAGGAAGTTTTTTTGGTTATCCTGACCAGTCCGGAGACCAACGTGGGCCTCGTGCGTCTTATCGCCAAGGAAGTTTCCAAGGCTGCTCGCGAGCTCTTGGAAGGCAACCGAAGGAGGTGACCATGACCTTCCAGAAGACCTATGACAGCCTTAAGAACATCGTTGGAGAGATAAGATCTCCAAAGGTCCTGGAAAGGTATAAAGCAACCTTTTTAACCTGGAAGGACGAGATTTTGGACAGTGTGATCCAGGGTTTAAACCTTCCGGAGGATCAAAGGGAGTATATCACACTCTTTCTTGACGATTTGTACCGTTCGTTGGTGGAAGGAAACGTTGAACTCTTTCTCTCCGATAGATACGAAAGGGGGCGGTCATCCGTTCTCCAAAACGTCTCGTTGGATGTAGATGTCTTCATAGTGGCCGAGCTTTTGGTAAATCTGGTCGAGAGAATCCTAAGACATGTGGATAGAGAGGACGCCGTGGAGCTGGTCAGGTATCTGATAAGAGCCAGCGTAGTGAGTATAGCCTTCGCCAGATCCGCCTATAACGATCTAGAGGTGGGATTCCTGGGAATAACCAATTCCCTAATGGAGAGGATCAGAAAGTTTGGGGCCGAGGAAAGCGAGGAAGCTTAAAAAGAACCACCACACCAACCCCAAAGCTAAAAACCACCATCCAAAATAGAAGGTGAGGTGTGCTAAGGCGATAGAAACGAGGTTTATAAACATAACGCTGACCAGACCCCACCTTTGACCGAGGCGAGAGTAGAGAACATGGTGTATATGTTCCCTGTCTGCGGTGAAGATGCTTTTACGCCGCTTTAGGCGACGCACGATCGTGGTTATAGTATCCACGAACGGAAAGGAGAGAGCTAAAAGTCTAACCTCAACTGGTATGTAGGAGAGGAGCATGAAGGATGCGGTTATCAGAAGTCCAAGGATGTAGGAACCAGTGTCACCCATGATGAGCCGGGCAGGTGGGCTGTTCCATAGGAGAAGGCCAGAAGCAACGGCCGCTACGTGTAGGTACATCACTCGGCCGGTTAGTATGTACAGGTATGAAAGGAGGATTACAGCCGTTATCAGAAGGACTCCATCTTCTCCATCTATGACGTTGAAAGCGTTGACGAAACCTACGAAGAACAACGTCCAAAAGACTTCGTTGAATATCGGTACATAAAATTCATAGTTCAACGTCCGTATTGGGATAACCCAACCTACCGCCCAAAGCAGTGCTAGAACGGCTGCCAAGGTAACAGCCGCTTTCAGATAGCCGGATACTCCCCTGATGTCATCCAAGAGACCGATCAGGGCAACTACACCGATGAGAGAGGCCATCAGATCCCTGGGTGGCAAGGCGTTTCGGTTTAATACGTACCACAGTATAACAGGTAGAAGAACTATTCCTCCACCCCTCACCTTTTCACTTTGCCGTCTGTCTTTCAATATACCCAACTCTTGGGCTATCTTCCAGAACACGTAGCCTCCGAATATTCCGATAGCCACGTAAAGGAAGAGCATTTTAAAGACCGGGAATTATCCTATTTATAAGATCAAAGGCCCTCTTGAGCAAAGAAAGGCGATTCTCGCGAACGTTCTCATCTTCAACCATGACGGGAACGTGGGAAAAGAACTCGTCTAGAACTCCATAGAGGTCCAGTACAGCGTTCAGATAGTTCTCGTAGAGGTCTAAGAGTTTCATTGGAGAGATTTCGTTCAGGTTAAGGTTTTCTAAACTATGAAGGTGATCCTTTTCTATGTGCTCCACAGCATTCCTAAGTTTCCCTTCGTAGGTAGCGCTCACTTGGGGACTCTCATCCTTTAAGAGACGTCGGGCTTCACTTTTGAGTATCCGTTTTAGACGTTTTACAACTGTAGAGAACTTTTCTCTATTTTCGCCGCGTATAATCTTCTCGTAGGCTCTGGCCCTCACAGCCGATGTGAAAACGTTTTCGCTGTCGTAGGTTTGAAGGATCAACGAAGGATCCTTCGGATAGTAGGGATAGGAGAACACCATCTGCACCCATCTCAAAGCGTTGACGAGAGAATCCGTAAGTAACCCTTCCCATTCCTTGCGCCTGTGGGTGAAGGTCCGAGTTAACCGGAGATAGGTGCGAAGATCGTGCCTTCCGAAGATGTAACCGTTTGAATCGTATAGGAGCAAGGCTAAAAATCGACGTACGTTGGTCCGTATACCCAAAGGATCCTTGGATGAAGTCCAACGATAGTCTATCTGCAGTAGGCCGTCCGTCGTAGTAAGAGCATCCGCTATGGCTACGGCTGTACCCTCCAACGTCTTCGGAAATTTCCTACCCTTTGGGAGATGGGCCTCGTATATTCCTACAGCCCAACGGTTAGCTTTGGCGGGATCGTCCCACATTTCGGTTAGTTTATCGCGAGCATAATAGTAACCTATTTTACCCTCCAGTTTGGCAAACTCCTTACCATCCCTTATCATGGAGGTGGCCGTATCGAACAGATAGTGGGTCGCAACGAAGTCTATGATCTTACGATCGGCTCTGGAGGGTAAGGGAAAATTCCTAACCATACCCTTGACCCTCTCCATGCGATCGTATAGACTACCCAATCCTCTGATCCACGTGATGTTTTTCAGATTTTCTACGTAGTAGGAGAGGGGCCTTTTCAGATCCTCCGTCTTGTAGAACAGTGCGTCCTCAAGGCGGGCTTTTAGAACGCTCTCATAGCCTTTACGATGGAGCTCCAAGCCCTTGGGGTTGTTGGAGAAGGCCACAAACCCAGCTTTGAGCTGCCCCTCTTCAAGATGTGGAACGTATCGCTGATGGGCCGTCATGGCTGCCATTATAACCTCCGGATAGAGGAGGTTCAGAAAGGAAGGGGGAAAGCCACCATAGACTGCATATCCTTTTTCCACGAGGCCCGTTATCTCATAGAGGAGGGCTTCCACGTCCGTTTCGTAGGCTTCGTACTCCTCGGGATCAACTTTGAAAAATCTTTTCACCTCCTCCTTTATATGCAAAAGACGCTCTTGAAAGACGGGCAAAACGCCGACTTCCCGCAAAAGTTTCTCGTAATCTCCTGCCTCACCGATGGGAATTTTTAAGCGGCGCGGCAATCTGCCACTGTAAGTGTATCTGTCAGACCATAAGTTTCCGAGACGTACGGGTAAATGCTCATTTTCCAGGAGGACCACCAGCCATCGGATGGGGCGTATAAAGGTGACCCCGGAGTCGTCCCACTTCATGCGTTTTGGAAGAGGTACCTCGCGCACAAAAGAACTTAGGATGTTCTCCATCACCTCACCCACCCTTTGACCACCTTTCTTTACTTTGAAGGCCACGTATTCACCTTTTCCTCTTTTGACAACGTAGGCCTCTTTGGGATCCTTCCCCAAACTCTCAGCGAACTTGAGTAGTGCCAAAGTAGGGTGTTTTTGGGAATCGTAGGCTACTTTACGGGGTGGACCCACCTTTTCCTCCTCGAACACCTTACTAACGGGTGATACTCTCCATAGGGCTCCCACCCTCAAGGGCGTAGCAAACTGTTTGATACTTTCAACCTCAAACCCAAAATCTTTCAACCTTTCAGCTACGAACTCCGAAAGATCTGATGCCAGCTTTTCCTGTACGAAGGCTGGTAGTTCTTCACATCCTATCTCAACCAATAGGTTTTTCACGGGTGGAGATTTTAAACCCGCATCAAGGGCCTCGACTTGGATCATCGGTGTGAATCCCGTCCGTACGGGGTAGAAAGTGTTCGTTGCACCTCACAATTGGCAGTTCAACCCGCACCTTACTCTTTAGGAATCCTCCTCTATTCCCAGGATCTTTAGAAGTTGATCGTATTTCGCTCTAACCGTTGGATAGGATACACCGAACTTCCTCGCCAGTTCAGAGAAGTTACCTTTAGATTTTAAGAATTCGTAAAGAAAGTTCGCCATCTCATCTGTCAGCTGGCCGAAAGGGTTGTGTTTAAAAGTTCCATGTATCTCCGTGTTGCAGGTGGGGCACGCAAGCACCTTTATCTCCAGATTACCTCCACATACCGGACATATCGTTAAGGACCTTTTAGCCATAGGAGGAGATTTTACGGCAAACTTCGGGACTGAATACTTTCAAGGTAGTATCTGTGGATGGCCTCCTTTAAATCCTCAATACCCTCGCCTGTTTTTGCACTCGTGAAGACTACATCTTCACCCTCGTATCTGTGTTTTAATCTCTCAAGCATGTACCTGGAAGGTAAGAGATCTATTTTGTTGAAAACGTAGAGCTTGGGTCTGCCTCCGGCCCCTATGTGTCTTAGGGTATCAACCACCACCTCCATATCCCTCTCGAAATCCGGTTTCGAAACATCAACGACCACCAATAGAAGGTCCGACTCGTTCGCCACCATAAGGGTAGATCGGAAGGCCGCTATGAGTTCGGTAGGAAGGTCGGATATAAAACCGACCGTATCGGAAACGAGAATGGTGGCTCCTTTTATCCATGCGGCCCTCGTGAACGTATCAAGGGTCGTAAAGAGCTTTTCACTCTCTTTGAAGTTGGATCTGGTAAGCCTGTTCATTAGGGTACTCTTGCCGGCGCTGGTATATCCTACCAGAGCTGCCCTGAAGAACAGTCTCTGCCGTTTGGTCTTCTGCTGGCGAACTCTTTCAATCTTCTGTAGCCGCTTTTTCAAGCGGTTTATTCTGTACTGTATTCTTCTGCGATCTATTTCCAACTTCGTTTCACCGGGACCTCTCGTACCTATTCCACCCCCCAACCGTGAAAGGGCTCCGGGATCCACCCTTAAACGGGCTAAGCGGTGTTGAAGCTGCGCCAGTTCAACCTGTATTTTGGCCTCGGCTGATCCCGCATGTTGGGCGAAGATGTCCAATATTATATCTACCCTATCCAGGACCTTAACGGGTATGATCGTGGAAAGGTTACGCACATGTTTAGGTGAGAGTTTGGCGTTGAATACCACGGCATCGACCTTTAACTGCCGGACCAACTCTCCTACCTCTCTGGCTTTCCCTTTACCGATGTAAAAGGCGGGGTCTATCCTTCTCCTCTTTTGAACCACCACGTCTACCACATCAACTCCCGCCGTATCCAAGAGATCTATCAGCTCATCTAAACTCCTCTGCGCTTCTATAAGGTTCCGGGGGTCGGCTGCGGCAACCACAAGTGCTCTCTCTCTCATTCCCCTCCCTCTATCAGTCCAAAGAGGTTGAAGATGGTTCTTTTGCCAGCTTTTTTCTCCTTGCCTTCTATGGGGAGAACGAGGATAGGCAGTTTTAAGGGACGCTCCAGTATACTAACATCCTCACTCTCCACATCCAGGGCTATCTCGTACGCTCCATAACGTTCTTTGGTAGTTATCACGTACCAAGATACCTCCGCCGGCACCTCGAACTCCTGAACGGATGGGGCCGATAACGAAAAGAACTCCGGTACATCCAACTTTATCTTTCCCTTCCCATCTCCCACCAACGACACCGTTATCTTGTAGGGAACGTTCGCCAAAACTACCGAAGGCATCTCTACGTGAGCTATCTGGATGGGTGTATTTTCTCTGACCTTGTACTTGACACTGAAGTTACCCTCCGGTCTCCTTTCCTCGTACTGTGAAGGTAGGAAACGGGCTATGTACCTCTTGCGCACATCCAACAGGAAGGAGAGCATCTCATCTGCCGTCTGGAATCTATCCTGTGGATCGTATGCCATAGCTTTTAGGATCGCCTCCTCCAGCTTGGGTGGAATGTTCTCGTTTAGGGATCTCGGTTTAGGGGGCATGAACTGAGGAGAGAGCTTTTGATAGTATATCTGCTTTATATCGCCCTCAAACGGAGGTCGTTTGGTTAGCATGTGGTAGAGAAGAGCACCTACGGAGTAGAGGTCGGATCTCTCGTCAGCCAGCGAGAAAGATTTTATCTGTTCTGGGGCCGCATACGTGGGAGGAGGTAGATAAGCGGTCTTCTTGAACTTCACGGCGGCCTTAGCGGCTACCTCTGCCATACCGAAATCTACCAACAGTGGTTCCCCGGTTTCGGAGAATCTAACGTTGGTGGGTCTTATGTCCTTATGTATCAGACCGTGCCTGTGGGCGTAGGATAGGGCGTCCAGAACGGCCAGCGCGACGTTGACAGACGCTTCCAAATCTAACTTATCTATGAGGGACGTCAGGTCGGTGGGAAGGTAATCCATCACGAAGAATATATATACTCCATCCTTGTCTATATCATGTACCCAGGAGATATGGGGATGTGCATCAAGAGAGGCCGTAGCTCTTATAGTTTTTATAATGAAGCGGGTAAACTCCAGATCGGCGGCCACCTCCGGTATCAGAACTTTCAGAGCCACTTCCCTGTCAAGACGAGTGTGTCTGGCCCGATACACCTCGAAGATCAAGCCTCTACCCAAAAAATCTATAATCTCGTACTTACGGGATAGGACGTGACCTTTACTCAACGGCATTCAAAAACTCCTTCACCACCTCTTCGGTAGCCTCAAAGAGCGGTCGGAAGTTCGCCTCCCCACCATCCTGAAGGATGGTTATGATCTCATCCAACTCCCGCAGGACCCTATGGTTCGGGAAGAGGCGCTCTATTTTCCTTCTGGCTTTCTGGAGATTGAGAATAGTTCCCTTCGTATTCCCTTCACCGTACTTCACGAGAGCGGCGTCGATGTTTACCAGCCCACTCAAAAAATCCCTATCTCTACCGGATAACTTACGAAAGGCCTTTTCCCAAAGCTCATGGGATTCATAGAATCTACCCTCTTTAAAGAGCTCTAACCCTACCTCTATCTCCTGTATGGGATTTCCGCGCAGAGCTATCACCTCCATCTCCACCAAAGCACCGGCCGGCAGATCCTTTACGGCCACCACAGATCGGGCTGGATAAGGTTTATGAAAGAAACGGGAGTATATCCGGTTAAAGGTGGGATAGTCCCCTATATCTTTGAGGAATACCGTGGTTTTCAATACATCGTCTAAGCCGAGACCCACCTCGGCTAAAATGTTGGCTACGTTTTTTATAACCCTTAAAGACTGTGCCTCAAATCCCTCTTCCAACTTTCCCGTATCCGGGTTTATCCCTATTTGACCGGATAGGAACACTATACCCCCCGCTTCCCGATATACCGAATAGGGACCTATGGGCTTCGGATACTTAGGCATGTATGGTATTATAGGGTGGCAGCACATTCTGGTTCGTCGTTTTGAGCTAATCTTTAAACGCTCTCCAACATTCCTCCGGGACGAAGAGATATTTGCGCATGACTTCCCTGGAAAGGCTCTTTAGGGTATCGGTGGGCATTACGGAAGAGAGTTCTCTCAAACGACCATCCTTCAAGACCTTTATGTGTTCGTCGGAGGTGGGATCATAAGGAGAGTAAGCTACATCCTTTGGAGTGCGTTCTACTATGTAGAAGTTGGGATCAAATCCTAAATCCTCACAGATCTGAGCCATACTTTGATAAGTATCAAGGAAGTTTCCGGTTATCTCAAGAGCTTTGAATCTAACCCTGTTCAGAAGGCGCCGAGAGAGATCAGATAGGATGGTATCCTTCGAATCTGTCCATGTTTGTATGGCGTGAAAGATGAAAGGATCATCCACCCGGTAGAAGTCCTCTAGGACGTCGTATGGGGATGAGGCTTCCATGAGTTTTAAAAGGGGTAGAGGAATGGAAATCCCACCTTCGCTATTAAGTACCCTTACCCTTTTAAACAGACTAAAGAGAAGGGCCTGAAAACTCAAGTTTGTTTTGTGATAATATACGGACCAGTACATGAGATAGCGAGCTATGATGTAACTTTCAACGGCAAACATACCCTTTTCAACTATCACTAGAGTTCTACCCTGGGGCATGGGATACAGCTCGCTCGTTTGAACTATACGCTCAACGTCCACAAGACCGTAATCTACTCCGCAATAGTAGGCATCCCTACGCAGATAATCCAATCTATCTACGTCCATCTGACTTTCCACTAACTCATAAGCGAAAGGTTCAACTTTTTTGCGAAACACATCCAATATGAGATCACTCAGGGAGTCACCCAACACCTTCCTAAATTCACTGTTTATCAGGGCCAGACCCATCTCTTCATGCCTAAAGGGTAGAAGTGTGAACTCCAGGGCATGGGATAAGGAAGTATGCCCCACATCATGGAGTAAGGCACCTAACCGCACGGCATCGTATAGTTCTTTGGGTATTTTATAGTTACGTTTCCTGAAGTTGTTTAAAAACTTGACGGATAAGTGATAGGTCCCAAGCATATGGGAAAATCGAGAGTGAGTAGCGCCTGGATATACGTAGTGGGCCAAGCCAAGATGCATTATTCGTCGCATTCTCTGGAAGTAGGGATGCGACACTACCGCCAAGGCCATATCGTCCAACTCTATGAAGTCATCGTAAATAGGATCCTGTATATGTTTCACGACCGTATTTTACCCTTGGAAGCTATGGAAACGAGGACCATTTCACCCTTATAATACCCACCTCACGCCCCCATCGTCTAGCCAGGTCCAGGACGCGTGGTTCTCAGCCACGAAACCCGGGTTCAAATCCCGGTGGGGGCGTTTTTAAGTTCAGTAGGAGTCGTTGTGGAGTGTTTCTCTTCTTCCAAGAATCGGTAGCTGTCGAAGTATTCAACGGCGGTAAGAAGGAAAGGGTGGATCGGTACGGTGTTGTCTAAATAACTGGTGAGAGAGGGGAGCGAGGCCGATTTTAAAGAGGATCATAGCGATAGAAGCCAAGGGCATAAGGAATTTTGAAACAGGAGGAGACCTAATACGAAGGGTTCCTTTAGGTGGGGAGGAACGCCTTCGTTACCATAGAAACCTCTCTCATCTGAGGAAGAGCGTTTGACCGGTATTGTTAGCGAATCGTTTGCAGTTCAAAAAATCGGGGGGGAATGCCAATCGATGTCTCCGAATGGGTAGTTGAAAGAAGATAGGAATTTGAAATGCAAGAACAAGATCTCTGTAAATTCTAATATCTTTTACTCCCTAAAGGTCACCGTTTGTCGGGTATTTGATTCTCTTACCGGGTTCTACAGGAATTTGAGGAATGGGAGGACAGCATTTTTTCGGATAGGAAGGAGTTACCACTATCCCGCCTCCTACTACTTTGTTTCTTTTGGGAAACAGGAAAATGGCCGTACTGGTATCACTGTGAGGCTAAATGGCCTCACAGTGATACCACACCAAAAGGGGACGTCTAAGAATAAAAGATTTTTACGTTCCTCAACTCCACTTTATCCTGGGGATTCTATCCTTCCTTTGGCGTTTTTTGTATGTAGTTCGGACTTATAATACAACCCTTAACAAGGAGGATACCATGATGCTGATAGTCGGTCTTCTTTCGCAAAGCGCAGACACATCCCTGGCTAGTAGGGTGCAGGAAGCCGTCCAACAGAGCACCCGACGGGGTATGGAAGAGCTTAGAAGTTCCCATGAACAGAAGATCATACGTGCCGCAGCCGAAGTCGTAGACGGTATAGCACGTCTCATAAACGTTCTCCAGTATGGCAAACTGGAAGACGCTAAAAACCTTTTGGAAACCCTTATAGCTAAAACCGATTCGCTTCAAAAACATTACTCCATAAAGAACCTCCCTATAGGGGCTACAGTGGTTCTCTACATAGGTGTGGAGGATCCGGATACGGCTCGCCGCCTTCTCAAAGAAGCCAAAAAATACCTCAAGAAGAACAACATACCGGCGGCCCGGGACCTTCTTAACCTCCTACGCAACGAGATCGTGGTGAACACCGCCATCGTTCCCATAGATGTGTTGAAGAACTCTCTTTCCCTCGCTAAAAGCTTGATAGAGAAGGGTAAAGTCAAGGAGGCAGTTGATGCCCTTAACCTCATGCTCTCTTCGGTTGAAACCGTTGAGAACGTCTTCCCCAAACCCATCTTTGACGCCTATTACATACTGGCTATCGTTTCCGAGGTTCAGGAGAAGGACCCCAAGTTGGCCGAGGAGCTTATCAGAGTCGTGGAGAAGAAATTTGAGTTGGCGTACGTGCTGGGTTACCTTGATAAAAAAGAATACGCCGCCCTGATGAAAGAGGTTAAGTCTATCTATAAACTCCTCAAAGGTGGAAAGAAAGGATCGAAACGTATCGCCTCACTTCGCAAACGCGTAGAAAAATCCAAAGGTGAAATAAAAGGAGCAAAGCGCTGAAGAAAGAAAATTTGAGGGCGGCCGTATGGCCGCCCTTTTTTATGGGATTTATGGTAGAGGTACTATACTATCAATCAAAAGAATTATAGTGGCTCCCATGGAGCGTATCATAAGACGCCGCGGGTAGGGAAAGGGGTCGTAATCGTAGTCCTCCAGTTTCAGGCTTAAGTTAGGGCCGTTGTAGGCAACCAACAGATCTCCAACTAGGACCACTCTTCTGCTGTCCCACACTACCACTGTACTATCTTGCGCGAACTTTATATTGGCGTTTTCCACCCTCACGTTCATAACGGTGTCCCATGGAACTATAAAGGTGCGACCATCTTGGAGTTTGATGTATAACGTATCCGCCGCTTTGAACATCTTAAAGGTCCCCTTGTTCCTGTTGAAAAGAAAGTTAAAAGTGTAACGTCCATAAGCCACAAAGTCTGGAAGGTTATCATAGATATACTTTATGCGGCCTATTTCCATCTCGGCCAAAACGCTGGGAGGAAGTTGTAAACTGGTAGTATGTCTGTTTTTACGACGTCCCAAGGGAATGCAGGAAATCAGAAGTAGGATCGGGAGACTAAAACGTAAGAGAAAACAACGCATAGGTGGTAAAGTATTCGTATTTACCCAGACCTACGTTTATCGGATCCCCGCTGGCGGATATGAGAGAGTTCCCGTCGTTGTACTGCTTCTTATAGCGAATTTTAAGCCGGAAGTAGGCATTTTTGAGTACGTCCTTGCTTACAGTTACGTATATCTTACTTCCCCTGTTGTAGAGGAAATCTATCCCATCGTCCTCAAATACCCAGAGGGAATAGCCGTTACTCGTCCATACCGTGGCACCGGTGTAGATTCTTAATCCTTTGAGAAGATCCGTACTGTAAAAGAGACTGAAGAAGGATCCTTTACCCGGCGGTACGTTGGGATTGTCGGATTTGTATTGGGCATAGCGTATCTCCATACCGACGACCGAGTGAGCATCGGTTATAACGAACGTCCTAAAGGCATTTTCAACAGATTTACTATGGAAAGCACGACCGTACCTCTGATCGGTCCTTTCAAGGTATCTTCTCCAAATTCTAAGTCGCAAGGCCCAAACCACCCTCCATTCAACCTCGGTGTGGAACCGACGATTCCACATGCCGTCGGTTTTATCCTTCCAGAAATCAAGGTATACCCGCGGTATCAAAATATCTTGGAACAGTCTATCCCGGATCTGGAAGAAGTAACCCTCTTCAGGCTTCGGAAGAGGAAGGTCTGCCAGATTGGTGGCTAAAGGATCCAGAAGGCGGTAAGAATACCGAAAGTCGGTTCTTTCAAAACGATTATCCTCCTTAAACGGGCGTGCATAGGGGTTCCAGTAGGTAGGGTCGTAGTTACGGTAGACGAAATCAAGACTTCTAGTTTCACCTACATACCGCAAGATCAAGAGCGAAGATAACCGATTGGTGTGGCGGAGGTTGGTAGCCAAATCCCCCCGTAAAACGAAATCTCCCAACACGGTGCTATAGGTTAAACCGGCGAATTTATGGATCTCTCCTGTGTCTAGATGGAAGGAAGGATCGTACCTGTACCCACCAACGAAGGTGTTAGAATAGAAGGGTACAGCCACGCTCCCCCAGTCGTTACTGAAAGGCTCTTTGTACCTTATCTGGAAGAGCATAACTCCCAAACCGAACCCGTTATTTCCTATGTAGTTCAGACCTCCCCCCACTATCTCCTCTGAAAGTTTATCTTTAAAGAGGGATGGCACAAATTCGGATGAATAGTAGAAGAGCGGTCTCCCAGCCGTATCCACTAAAGCATCCTTACGATCTTTGGAGTATATGAGAAACGGCGAGAAATTCTTATAGTTGCCCCAAATACCTATACCACGTAACTTGAAAGCTTCACCGTAAAGTATATCCGGCATCAAGCCCACAACGTTCCAGAAGACGCGGTCGGACAGATTCTCAGAGGAGGTGAATATCAGTCCATTCCCAAAGGAAAACCTATAGTCTCCTGCAAGAATTTTGATATAGCGAGTAGTGAAACCTACGTATAGTTTGTTGTAGGTCGTGTAGCCATCGTAATGGTAAAAACCCACATCCAACCTATCCCACAACTTAAACATACCCCTTAGGGTTGAGGAGGGTCTCGGAGTGGTGATAATATCCACTCTCTCCCTCCTCAGTCTATCTAAAAGAGAAGCTATGGATTCATCACTCCAACCTGCTTCCTTCAGAAGTTGAATGTTACGACTTTGCCCGGAGGTATCCATAAGCTGATTTATAGAAGAAGCAAAATATGAAGCTGGATCGAAAGCGTAATTGTCAGCCGAGACGTAAGCCGAAACGTAAGCCCGGAAGGGACGATAGGTGTGTCTATACGTGACGAAACGTCTAAGGTTCCTATAACCATAGAGGGTGAGCCCCGGTGTCCATCTAAGATCACGCCGAGACTTTATCTTGGTGTACTGCCTCCACTGAACGACCTTAACCGCATCTTTTAGGGAAACACCAGGAAGATTTGCCAATTCAAGAACCGTAGCGGAGTTTATATCGACCGGATTGCCTCCCAAAAAAAGCCAATAAGCACGATTAAGATCGGAAGGAGACTCCTCCGAAGCCTGGTATGAAATTATGCTGCTTAACTTCGCCCCGAGACTCGCGGATGAAACACGATTTGACGGTGAGTATAGTATGAGTTTTTCCTTCGCATCCTTGAAAATCTTAGGATTTATACCAGGAACCTCCAAAAGTTGATAAAAGCTACGATAACCACCAAACCTCTGCCTGTACTTATAAACACTATCCGCCAGTGAGCCGGGGAAAACCTTTCGCAACTCCTCTAACGAGGCTGAGTTCAGAGGAACATAGGCAAAGAGAAACATTGGAAGGGTATTTTACGGGAGGCGATCAATCGGACACGATGTACTCTAAAAGCACATCAAAGAGGAAATTTACGATGCGTTGTTCGGGAGATATGCCATCGTGAGAGTGTAAGCGGTCGTACATTACCACCATATCATCCACTATAACCGTGAAAAATTCCGGTTGAAGGATGCAGGTCATACGTCTTTTAAATTTCCTACTGCGGCGACTCTTTAGAATAACCGACGATCCGTCGTTATAGACACAGAACTCCGGCGATGGAAGCCCGTGTATCCGTATAAATTCCCTTAAACTTTTTTGAATATTTTCCGCCAGTTTAATGAGAATTATCCTCTCCGTATCCATTTCTCCGACGTTGGCAATTGTAAAGATGCAATATATGTACGATAACCCACTCAGTGCGAACTTTTGGTGCGAACTTTTACTGAAGGTTCTCGGCTATAACTTCTGCTATATCTTTGACCATATCGGTGGATCTGCCAAAACTCTTAGCGCCGTCGGTTATCATGGTCATACAGAAGGGACAAGCCACAGCTATCTCTTCGGCCCCGGTTTTAAGGAGCTGCTCGGTTCTTTCCATGTTTATAGCTTTACCTATCTTCTCTTCCAACCACATGCGCCCTCCTCCGGCACCACAGCAGAACGAATTTTGACGTGTTCGTTCGGCCTCTTTCACTTGGGCAACGAACTCAAGCGCTATGCGGGGGTCATCGTACTTCTTGTTATGCCTTCCTAAGTAGCAGGGGTCGTGAAAAACCACGCTTTTTCCACTACTTTTTACTTTCAACTTACCCTCTTGCAGGATCCTCGCCAAAAATTCGCTGTGGTGGAGAACCTGTATGTTGGTATCGAGGCCAAAATCGGGGTACTCATTCTTTATGGTATGGTAGCAATGGGGGCAGGAAGTTACCACATATTTAGGTTTATACCGGTTAAGGGTTTCTACGTTTTGCGTAGCTAGCATCTCGAACAGAAGTTCGTTGCCACCCCTTCTAGCGGAATCACCTGTACAACTCTCCTCGTTTCCCAGAACTGCCACCCTATAGCCAGCTTTCTGAAGTAGTTGGATAACCGTACGAGCTGTCTTACTGTATCGTTCATCGTAGGCGGCGGCACACCCACCCCAATATAAAACATCAAACTCTTCGCCATCTCGCGCTCTAAGTACATCAAGGCCTTCCAACCACTTCTCCCTGTCGGCGGATGGCATATTCCAAGGGTTCCCCTGATTCTCCATACCTCTGTAAGCTTGCCCTAAGCCTCCATCTTCACCCAACATCAGAACCTTACCACGTCTTATCTCCAGGATGGAATAGAGTTGTTCGTTCCCCACGGGGCATATTTCAACGCAGGCCCCGCACGTGGTACAGGACCAAAGAGCCTCGTTACTTATAGCAAAGTCCGTGAGAGGTCTTAAACTCTCTCCGGAAGCGAATCCTTTCAGGTTAGAATTCAGCTCGTACCTTATGTTTATGATGAGAGCGGAGGGAGAGAGAGGCTTTCCAGTGTTATAAGCGGGACACACATCCTGACAACGGTTACACATTATACAAGCGTAGGCATCCATTATTTGTGCCCACGGAAGATCCTGAATTTCTAGAGCACCGAACCTCATATCCTCCTCATCCTCCATCGTCTCCATCCTTTCTAGTAGGTTCATGGGAGGTTGGTATGCGTACGGTCTATCGCGACGCACCGACCACTTAACCGGGGCAAAAAATAGATGTACGTGTTTGGAGAAGGGGAAATAAGGGAAGAACGCCATGATAACACCCACCGCACCCCACCAGAAGATATGTTCTAAAAGAACGTTGCCTCCTATCAAGGGGACGAACAGAGAAGCGAAGGGCATGGTTACCGTTCCCTCTTCCATAGAGGCTGCCACATGGAGGACACGAAGGAAGACATGAGTGAATATGAAGGCTAAAACGATGGCGGAGTCGCGAGATATTCCCTTTAGAGCCTTTTCATGCAATTTCACATTTTCACGGAAGTAGAGCCTACGATCCCTGAAGATATATCTCCGGATGCCGAAATATATAACGCCGACCAGCGCGAGAAAACTCAAAACGTCTGTTAAAAGATCGAAGGCCATCTGCAAAGGGGTGTCACCGAATAGTCGGAAGTTGGGTAAAAAAGCGGCCAGAATGTCCTGTAGGTTTACTAAAGCATAGACTATAAAAGCTGTCATCACAAAGGAATGGAAGAGTGAGGTAAGAAATCTTGCCTTGAAAATGGGCTTTTGAAGGAAGAAAGCTTGAATACCCCACCATAGATTCAACTTCCTCTTCTCCTCCCTGCCTCTTCGGATGGCTGCGATGGCCATCGCGAAGTTTTTGTAGGTTAGATAACCGGAAACCGCCAGAGCTATCAGAAAGATGACTCTCTCCCAAAGCGTTAGCATAGAAAGGGATTATAGAGAAGAAGGAGAAAGCTCCCCAGCGAGGATTTGAAAAAGGGGTTGAAAGAGCATCACCTTGAATGTAGGACCAGATAGGAGAGAGAGTTGAAACATGGAGGGTGATACTCTATTCGTACGGCTAAGTCCCGGCGAAGCCTGGGTACCTGTAATACCATTTTTCAAGACCCGCCCAAACAGGCCGATCTCTGTTTATCCGAGGAGATGAAGGTGCCCATATCACTATCACTCCGGTAAGTGGTTTCACTTGGAGGCTAAATACCCTCACAGTGAAACCAGAACAATACTATTACTTCCCACATTTCCCCAAAGGACGAAGCTAATATCCTCCTATGTCGCAAATCCCTACACTAATCGCTCCTACGATACTTGTTCAACCGCTCACGTAAGGACCTCGCATCAGTAAACAGATGAATGCGACGTTTGCACCGCAATCACGGGCCTCATACCTTTTTACCGCACAAAGTCTCCTTAGAGCGCCTTCGTCGCCGTAGAAACCCCTTGGCATAGGGGTGAGTGTTTGACCAGTAGCATCACCTCTGGGAGACTGCGACCCCGCCGAAGCGACGGTGACCATAAATCACTCTACCGGCGACTGCCATACCGCCATTCTTCGGTTTCACTCTGCGGCCAAATGACCTCCAAGTGAAACCATCCTATGATCTACCTTTCAAAAATCTCACATCCCCTTGAAAGGGAGTTGCACACCGAAAACTTTCGTTGGGAAGCCAATCACTTAATCCAACGTTTAGGAAAGTGTCCCCACCATATAGCCTCAGAGTGAAACCACTTTACCTTAAAATTTCGGGTTGTTTGTATATGCCAGGAGTTGCGCGTTAAAGGGCGAAAAGAGGGTTGCGATAAAGGGCTCTTCTACCCAAACATCGTAATCGGTGCTGAAGTTGGTAATGGG
>JAADCS010000016.1 GCA_013154295.1 Thermotogae bacterium | reverse complement strand
CACTCCTAACCATATCCATACCTCACCCCCTTTTCGCTTACCTACGTAAGCCCACTGCTCGTCTATGCTTATCGCTTTTACCTTCATCATCGTTTCATTAGAGAAACTGGAAAGCAGTAGTATATGAATTGCTGCCACTCTGTGACCAATTTCTATCTTTCGGGGAATTTCAGATGCACACCCAGGGGGATGTTTATGCGGTAAAAGAGCATTAGATGATGCAAAAGGGAATAAAAAAGTGCTGCAACATCCAAGAGTAAGATGGTTGATGGATGAGGAAAACCTTTATTGAACGACCCCCATAGAATCTTCGGCATGCACAGAACTCACACCTGCGGCCAAATAGACGAATCCTTAATAGATCAAGGAGTCGTAGTAGCCGGTTGGGTGGTAGCGATGAGGGAGTTGGGGGCACTAACTTTCGTGGTAATCCGTGACAGATACGGTAGCGTTCAGGTAGTATTTGAAAGGGAAAAACCTAACATAGCCCACGGATACGTGATAAAGGTTGAAGGAAAAGTGAGGATGCGCCCCTCCAATCAGTTTAGGGAGGATTGGCGGAGCGGTAAGGTGGAGGTGGTTGTGGAAAGTTATGAAGTACTCAACTCGGCCGATCCTCTCCCCTTCCAACCGGAGGATGAGGTAAAAGCTTCCGAAGAAGCCCGTTTAAAGTTCCGTCCTTTAGATTTGAGAAGACCCAAGATGCAGGAGAATATACGGATCCGTCATGAAATAACACTTTTTATTCGTAACTACCTATCTCGAAAGGGATTCCTTGAGCTGGAAACCCCCATACTCACCAAAAGTACCCCCGAAGGGGCTAGGGATTTCATAGTACCTTCGCGCTTGCAACCGGGGAACTTTTACGCTCTTCCTCAATCCCCCCAGCTTTACAAACAGGTACTCATGGTCGCCGGTTTTGACCGCTACTTCCAGATAGCGAGATGCTTCAGAGATGAGGATCTAAGGGCAGATAGGCAACCGGAATTTACGCAGTTGGATTTGGAGATGTCCTTCGTCTCCGATCCAGAGGATGTTCTGGTCCTGATAGAGGAACTGATAGCAGAAATATTCAACCGGTGGGCGAACGCGGGGGTATCCGTCCCTTTCCCTCGCTACACGTATAAAGAGGTGATGGAGAGATTCGGCTCCGACAAGCCGGACCTCCGTTACTCCATTGAATACGAGGATTGGACGGAGAGGTTGGCTGGCTTGGGAAACCGCATAATAGACTCCAACGTGGAGAGAGGGGCTAAGGTGAAGGCTTTAGTTTTGCCTGTAACTCTAAGCAGAGGGCAGGTTGATAGGCTCCAGAAGGAATTCCAGTTCCTGTGGTTTAAAGTATCCGAAGGTAGGGCGAGTGGAAACCTGGCCAGATTCATCAGAGGGTGGAACCTTTCACCTTACGAGAATAAAACCGTCTTCGTCTTCGTGGGTCGCGGGAGATCGTTCTTAGAGAGTTTGGGGGAATTTAGACACACCGTAGCTAAGGGGTTTCTTAAACCAGAGAAGGATTGGGCTTTCCTCTGGGTGAAGGATTTTCCACTCTTCTATTGGAACAAAGAGGAAGGTCGTGTGGAACCGGCCCATCACATATTCACCTCACCATACGAAGAACATCTTCCTTTGGTAGAGGAGTTAGAAAGCAGCATAGAGAGAGAGGAGGATCCTCAACGCATAGAGGAACTCACCCTATCCATTTTGGGCCAGCAATACGACCTCGTTATAAATGGCGTGGAGATAGGTTCGGGATCGATACGTGTGCACCAGGCTGATCTTCAGCGGAGATTGCTGCGGCTGATAGGTTTAAGTGATGACGAGATAGAGGACCGGTTTGGTTTTCTGTTAAACTCCTTCAGAATGGGTGCACCACCCCATGGAGGTATAGCCCTGGGGTTGGATAGGATAGTAGCTATGTGCCGAAAGGAGGAATCTATAAGAGAAGTTATCCTATTTCCTAAGACCACCACAGGAGTTGCCCTCTTTGAAGGTGCCCCCTCCCCGGTGGACCCAAAACAGTTAGAGGAGTTGGGTATAAGAGTTTTGACAAAATAAGGCTGCTTTAACGAATAGCGTGACCAAAAACGTTAGCGCACAAGGATGTACCTCATAGGATTAACGGGGGTACCTCTGACGATAACCTCATAGTGTAGATGTTCACCGACGGATCTCCCGGTGGTTCCCACTAAGCCTATAACCTGCCCTCTCTTTACCGTATCGCCAACTTTAACCAACGCCTCCTCCAGATGGGCGTACCGGGTCTTTACACCATTGCCATGGTTTATGATCACCTGTATGCCGTAACCCCACCCGTTGTTGCCAGCCTTTTCCACAATGCCATCAGCCGTAGCCACCACGGGTGTACCTTCAGGGGCTGCATAATCCAAACCCTCATGGAACTTTAATCCTCCGGTTATGGGATCGCGGCGCACCCCATAACCCGACACCACCATCCCTCTGACCGGCGGTATGCTTGGAGTGTGACGGTACCTTTCAGATTCCTCATGGAGTTTTCGGTTGACCACGTCTAAAAGACTATCCAAGGTTCTGATCTTGGCCTCCAACGTATCTATCTGGACGTTCCGCAAGTTACCTCCTATCGATACCTTTTCCGGCACGTATATCCCCACATACGTGGCCAAACTCTTTTGCTTCTTGGCAAGCTCCTGCAACCTGCCGTCTATAAGCTTTAAAGTTCTTTTCAGCGTATCGTTTTGGGCGTATAGTTTGTCCCTCTCCTTCAATATGCTGTCAAACTTTCTTTTCACGCTGACACTATAGGTAACCCCTCCTACCCACACGAAGGAAAGGAGCATTACCAACATTCCTAACCATTTTAGGGTGCCCGTACTTACCACGATGTAAGATTTACCAAACCGTTTAAAGATGATCTTCTCACCCTTCATATGGAGAAGGTATTCTAAGGTAGAAACGGCGAAAAGTTCTAAAAGTGTTGCCAGCCTATAGGTGTTATCGCCTTTCCCTTCTCATCTTGAAGACCTACTGGCCCCAGCTCCACTTTACCTATGGGTATAAAGCCCATCCTCTCCATTTTGGAAGCCCACCTTTGAGGTACGCTAAGTAAAAGTTCATATTCTTCCCCGCTGGATAGAGCCACCTCATGAATATCCTTGTTCAAGTTTTCGGCCACATACCTCACGGAGTCATCTATAGGAATAACCTGAAGATCCAAGACTATACGTACGTCAGAGGCCTGTGCCACCCTGTACGAGTCTATGGCCAAACCGTCGGATATATCTATAGCCGCTGACACCTCTACACCCTCGGCCCTTATCCTCTCGACCTCGTGGAGACGTGGGACCGGTTGAACCACCTTCTGCCGCAGTTTTTTATACCACCATTCCTTTCCGGTGGGGTTTAGATTCCTACTTAAAAAAAAGGCCTTTACCCGTCCTACATCCCCGGTTACAAATAGAACATCACCCTCACGTGCCCCTGAACGCATCCAACGGTTTTTGCGGGGAACCTCTCCCAACACGATGATGGTTAAAGCCAGATCCTTCCCCCGACTAAGGTTTCCACCTACGAGAGGAGTACAGAACTTCTCACTTAGCGGGATGAATCCCTCATAAAGTTTCTTTAAATGAGGTATATATTCTCTCGGTGTCTGGAGATTTACAAGGAAGGCCAAAGGTTCTCCGCCCATCGCCGCTACATCCGACATCGCTCCCGCCAAGGCCCTGTAGCCCACCTCTTTGTAGGATAGGATATTTAGGTTGAAATGCACATCCTCCACCGCGGTATCTACACTGACCACCAGATCCCTACCAGGATTTTGCCTTAGGACCGAGCAGTCGTCCCCCACCCCCACCTTGATGCGGGGGTGGGGTCTTGAAAACCGCTCGGTTAGAGCCCTTATCAGGTCATCCTCGCGCATCACTTCTTTTCTTTGTCTCCGTTATCCTTCTTAGGGGGATTTATACGATCCTCGTAGATGACCACATGGTACTTCTTTTTAAGGTTTTCCAAAGCCTCCTCGTAGAGCTTCTTCTCTTTCTCGTACGCCAACCTTTGGAAGATCGTATTCCTGACCTCCTCATAAGGTAGTTGGCGCTTTTTGATCTTTTGAAGGACCCTATAGACGACCCAACGACCATCCTTCAAGCGGGTTACTCTCCATTTCTTGAGGGGAGCACGCATAGCCTTGCGGTAAAAGTCGGGTTCGTTCCTTTCGGTTATGTTAACGTAACCGGAGGTTCTACGCTCGGCTTTTATCTCGGTTACGGCCTTTGCAAGAGAATCGGGATTCACCTTACCTTTGCGGAGTAACCTTAGGATCCTGTAAGCCGTCCTACGGTCCTTAACTACGATTCTCTGGACCCTAAGCCTACCTTCCTGAACGAACTCGTCCTTATGGGTTTCGTAGTACTTTTTGATCTCCTCCTCATCTACCTTTACTTTTTCTTTCACGAGCTTGTTGTAGAGAGCCAAAAGCATAGCATCTTTGTAGGCGCTCTGCAAACGGGAATATATAGGATAATGTAGATAATACCTGTGGAACTCGGCGTCAGCTACCTCCAATATCTCCGGCAGCATAGCGTTTTCAAGGAACTCTTTGGCTCCCTTGGGGGTCATGTACATTCTCTGGTAGCGGCGCTCTACCCTCTTTATACGGTCTATCAATTCGGACGCCGTTATGACCTTTCCCAACTTCTCAATTATAGCCACGGTGTCGGGAAGCTCCTTCCTGAAGCGGTCCATCTCCTCTTTAGAGGGTCCCTCTTCCCTCTCTTCGGGATTTATCGGAACGGTATCGGAATCGGAAACGGAGATTAAAATCTTAACACCGTAAAATTTCATCAGACGTTTGCGATCCTCTTCATAGATTTTGCGTTCTCTCTCTCCCTGGAGAGCGTTTTTGACGTTGTTTTTGACCTCATCGTAGGTTCTATACCTTTCGGGTTTCTTACTCAAAACTTTTACCACCATCCAGATGGTATCCTGATGAAATACGAAAACATCGCCGGTATCATGCTTAAAGGCTTCCTCAAAGAGTTGTTTATAGGCACCATAGGTGTCGTAGATTATCAACTTACCTCGACGGGTAGCTTCGGCCTTAAAGAGGTTTATGGTGGTGTCCGCCGCTATGGAGTCCAACTTGGCACCTCCTTTAACCTCTTTAAGGATCTCGTATGCTTTGGCACTGTCTTTGAGAGCGACCCTGATAAGTTCGAGACGGGCGGCCTCCCGATAATAGGACTTGTGGGTGTTGTAGTACGCCCTCATCTCCTTTTCGGAAGGTGCAGCTTTGGCCTTGACACCGTAGGTATAGTAAGCCTGTCGGAGAGCCGCCTTCCTTTCAATTTCCATTTTCTCTTTAACCTCTTTGGTTGTATCAAGATGCATACGCTGAGCCTCTCTAAAAGCCACCTCCTCGATCGCCAGCCTTTCCACTAACTTCTTACGGCCTTCAGGATTGTCAAATCTGTTTCTTTGGAATGGGGGAATCTTCTCCAGAGCCCACTCTAACATCATGGCACTGACGTACCCACCGTCGTACGTGGCCAGGGTCTCAGGAAAGTTGCGACGGAACATCTCCTCTACGGCATCGGTCGCGTCCTCAAAGTATGCCCCGTTGGGGAAGGTTACGGCGACGTACTCGTAGATCTTTCCCGCCTCTGCGTATTTACCCATGGATTGAAGAAGCAAACCTTTGCGGTAGAGAACGGGTTCGGCCTTGGGAGATTTTTTATTTATGGACCGCTCAACATCCTCCACCTCCTTGAGGGCAGATTTGTAATCTCTCTTACGGTAGAAATAGAGATCCGCCAGGAGGAGCTTGCCCCAAAACTTATCGGGTGAGGATCGAAAGATCTCCTCCGCCTTTTCGTACTCTCCTCTCAACTCTGCGAAAAGACCCTCCTGAAGTTGGGGATCCGACACGAACTCATCCTCTTTGATCTGTTTGGCGCAAGAGATTAAACCTGCCGCCAACAGTACCGCTGGCATTAAGAACCTTCTCATAGGTGGGTATTATACTGCAGGTGAAAATTCCACGCCATAGGCCTTTTTAGTGCACGAGGTTAAAAATTGGAGGGTTGGAGACCAAAGGATAACTTTTCACGGTTATAATACCCCCGTGCTTGAGGGAACCTTGAAGGAGTTGGTGGATGGTGGAGTTGATTCACGAAAGGGCGGGAGAGAAAGTGGTAGTATTGGATATAAGGCGTATAAATCCAGTTATAGGTGACTTCTTCATCATAGCGACAGGTTTTACCACGGATCATCTGCTGGATATGGCAGAACATGTAGGGGAGCGGTTTGGTGGCCTGATAGAGGGGAGCGAACTTTCGTCGTGGGTAGTCGTAGATATGGGTGATATTATAGTGCATCTCTTTCTTCCCGATGCCCGTTCCTTCTACTCCCTTGAGGACCTTTACGGTGATGCCCCCGTGCTTTACTCGGAGACGGAGGAGGTGGTGTGAGAAGGCTCATCTCCTATGTGGAATCTCAAGATCCACTGTTGACCCTCGTTGTGATACCCATTTCTATAGTGCTGCGGGGTATCTTCGAAGGATCATTTGAGGTGTTACGTAACCTCCACTTTCAAGCCACACTTTTCAAATCGTTTCTCTTTTTCTTCCTGCATCAAGGGGCCTTTTATATGGCTGTTTTTGTGTGGCTGGCCGTTCTTCTCTCAATATTCAGTCGTCGTCCTATTCTTAAGGCCTTTAACTTCATAGCCACCTTTTCGCCCCTCATAGTTCTCCCCCCGTTGGTGGATCTGTTATGGGGAGGTGGTTTCCGTCTGCGGTACATATTCAGCTGGTCCGACGTCGCAAACGTCCTGGCAAACTTTTTCAATCCCTTCGTGCAGTTGGAAGGAATAACCTATGGTATGCGCCTTGAAATAACACTGGCAATGTTGGGCCTAGCTGCCTACACCTATTTTCACGTACGACGTTTAGCTGGGGCGGTTTTAATGTCCGTACTTACGTTTTTCGTTCTCATGTTTATCGGATCCCTACCAGGGATCTTCGCTGCCGTAACGGGGCAGAGGGATATTTTCTCTTACCATTATGCCTCACTCATACCCGACGATACTATGCGCTACGCTATTTTGGAACTCTTAATCCTTATACCAGGTCTAATAGCCCTTGCGCTCCTCTACAGAAGGGATATGGCCTTGAAAGTTCTGACCTTGCGGATACAAAAACTCCCATTCTATCTGTCCATGGGTCTGGTAGGTTTTGTCCTAGGCTGGAAGTTGGGAGGTCATCTATGGCCTCATCCCTTTAAGAATCCCTTTGATTACGTGGCAGTGGTTGGTCTGCTCTTAGCGCTGACTGCTTCCCATCATTTCGGTACACTGATAAACGACTATTACGATTTACGGATAGATAAAGCGAACCGGAAACCCACACCCCTATCCGTGGGCATCATGAGTGTTGGGGAGTTAAAGACCGTAGCGTGGGTTCTTTTTGTCCTGGCCATATCACTCTTCTTGGCCATCGGGTGGGACACTTTCATACTGGGGTTGGCCACCCTATCTTTTGCATGGCTTTACTCGGCTCCACCTTGGAGAACCAAGAGGTTTCACATCGTAGGTACTTTAACGCTGGGGTTGATAGCTCTCTTCTGCCAGTACGTTGGTGCCTCCCTCTGGTTGATGGAAAAAACTCTTATAGTTTATCCACCAGAGGTTTCTTTGGCGACGGTGGTGGGTGTGGCTTTCGGTTTTATGGTTAAAGATGTGGAAGATTATGAAGGAGACCGGCTCTTCGGCGTTCGTACCAACTACACCCTATTTGGAATCAAGGTAGGCAGGATTATTTCGGGGTTGTTTACAGGTGGTGTTTTCATTCTCATTCCCTTTATCTTAGGTCTCCCCGAAGCTTTACCCTTTGCAGTTCCCCTGGGGTTGGTCGCAGGCTTCGTGGCTAGTCGCTCCAAGTTCTACGAACACGTTCTATGGTTGCTGTTCTTCCTTCTGCTTCTTCCGGTTTCCTATCTCTATCTTAAAAGGCCCGTCAAGGGGGCTTTGGAGATCTCCCGTACCTATAATCACTATAACTACGCAGTGGGGGAGTTTAGAAAGGATCTGAAAAAGGGAGAAAGGGTGCTCGACAGCCTTTTGGTCCTGCTTCCCTGCGATCCAAGGTTGATAGGCCTAAAGATGAAATTCTACAGAGATACGGATCCCGAAAGTGCCTTGGATTATTTGGAGAGCGTGCGCCGTAGTTGTCGATTGAACGGTGATATTTTAGCTACCGTTGCGGAAGCTGCATACAAGGTAGGTGATACTCTGAAAGCTGAAAGGTATGCCAAGTTGTCAGTAAAGGCGGGTGAGATAAGAGCTTTGCGCCTTTTAGCAGTTATAAAACACTCCCAGGGGATGTTATACGAATCATCGAAGTACGAGAGAAGGTTTCGGAGACTCACAAAACGACCCCTCCGTAGGAAACCTTAGCATCACCAGTATAATACCAATCTTATGTTCGTACTCTACCCTTACTTTTCCTCCTACCACGTGATAGATGAAGGCCTCTCCGCCCATCTACAGATGGATCTACGTATGGTATTCTGGAGTGTATCGGTTCCCTCCTATGACCGCTATGGCTTTGCTGGATACCAGCAGACCGATTTTGGGGAGCAGTACAATCTGAATTTAGGGAATTCGTTCGTGGCCTTCTCTACGGGTAGGTTCGCCCTATCCTTGTTTTATACTAACGCGATCAGTGGTCAGGTTACAGTGGATACCTTTTCTTACACTTACGATTTCAAAGGAGGCGGTGTTTCTTTGGCTTTTTCTCCACTGAAATGGGCCGCTTTTGGTATAGATGCCTTCATATCTTCCAAGGATCGTGGTGGAGGTTTCGATTTTACACTTCGCTACGAATATTTGGGTTACATCAGCGGAGGTTTGTACTATACGTCCCAAAGTAAGGACATCATCTGGGATGTTGCGACCTTCTTAGCTCTACCTGACCCTCGTATGTCCTCCATCGGCCTCTACGCTTCAAACCGTTACGCCACATCCTTTCTCCTAAGATACGAGACCAACATCACCCGGAACCGCCGTATAAAACTGGGTGGAGGTTTCATTTACGATAGTACCTACGCGCCAGTGTTATCGGTGGGTAATAAGGAGAAATTCGGCAGGTACGATATGGGAATAGATATACTCTTTTTCCCTGTCAGGCACGACTACGATAATCTACGGATTGAGTGGAACGATGTAACTCTCTCCTTATGGATCGGATTTTGAATCTACGTAAATACCACAGACCGGTTCTTCTGCGGGAGGTTCTGGAAGTTTTGGATCTATCACCCCATCTGATAGTGGTTGATGCCACATTCGGATTTGGAGGACACGCTTTTGAGATAGCTCGCAAGGTGGATCCCGGAGTGCTTATAGGATTTGAAAAGGATCCGGATACCTATAGGATCGTTAGCGAATCTCTTCCACCCATAACGAACGTTCGTCTCTTAAACATGGGCTATGAGAGGATGGATGAAGGCTTGCTAAAGGTGGGGATATTCAACGTTGATAGGGTTTTATTCGACTTGGGTATTTCCAGTTTTTCCCTGGAAGGAAGCGGTAGAGGGTTTTCGTTCCGTAGAGATGAGATTTTGGACCTGCGCTTTAATCCTAACGAGGGTATTCCTGCCTATGAGTTTCTAAATAGAGCTTCCGAGAGAGAGATAGCGGAGATCCTGCGTAAGTACGGTGAAGAGAGGAAGAGCAATCTGATAGCCAGAGCTATAGTTGAAAACCGTCCTATAAAAACGACAGGCGATCTGGCAAGAATAGTGGATAAGTTCTACTCTCCAAAGTTGAGGAATAAAGCAAAAGCGAGAGTTTGGCAGGCCCTACGGATACATGTAAACGATGAGTTGAACAACCTGAAACGAGGTTTAGCGCTAGCCTTAAAGTATCTGAAGTTGGGGGGGATACTGGCAGTCGTAACTTTTCACTCTCTAGAGGATAGAGCCGTTAAGTCTTTAAAGTTTTTCCCCTTCCTAAAACCTATAACTAAGAAACCCATATTGCCCAACGAGGATGAGGTTTCTAAAAATCCAAGGAGCAGGTCAGCTAAGCTCCGTGCCTATATGAAAGTGGAGGAGGTGGACGCCTTGCGGTTAATAAACGATAGTAGGTTTGCTGATCCTTTTCCCAAAGCGCGTGTCCCTCGCCGTAGGATCAAACATAGAAGAAGATGAGGGGCAAATTCCTTTTGCATTTTCTGATAATATCAATTCTTCTACTAATAAGTGCCATTTTGAACGCATACACAGTAACGCATCTAACACGGGAGATCTCTAAGAAAAAACGGGAATTAAGAACTCTTCAATGGAAACACGACGAGACACGTTATGAAAGATTTGCCACATGGCCTTATTATCTCCATAGAATAATACAATCTGTAGAGCAGTAAATAAAAAGTTTGTACCTAACAAGAGCCACAAACTGTGATTATTATCTTTCCTAGTTGTTTCCGATCTTGTCCCCATTCCACGTAAGAGTGATGTTTGATGGTTTCACTTGGAGGCCAAATACCCTCACAGTGATACCAAACGTCGCCCACCGGATTATATGGCCTTACGATCACCATCGCTCCAGCGGGATAGCAAACTACCAGAGTGATGCTAGACGCAAAAGGGTGTTAAGTTTTAGATCTCTTGAGCTTGAGAGCCTCCGAGAGATCCTGGAGGGCTAAAGCGTTCAGAACGTCTTGTTTTTCCACCCACCCTCTTCTCGCTGTACCTACTGCCAACCTCATCTGCCAAAGCTGGCCTATCTGATGGGCATCTGTGCCAAGAGTTATTATAACACCATACTCCTTCGCCAAACGGGCGTGGGTGTCGTTGAGATCAAGCCTCTCGTAATAACCGTTTATCTCCAAAAAGGTACCGGTTTCTTTAGCCTTTCTGATGATCATTTCAACATCAACCCGGTAACCCTCCCGCTTACCTATAAGGCGGCCTGTAGGGTGGGCTATGGCGTGGACAAAGGGATTTTCCATGGCCTTAAGTATGCGTTCGGTCACGTCCTCATCCCGCCGCCAGTTATGAACGGCAGCGATTACGAAATCCAGCTCGGCCAACACCTCCTCCGGATAGTCCAACGAACCGTCGGGTAAAATATCCACCTCGCTCCCCTTCAGAAGCCTCATCCCTTTCAACGAACGGTTTATCCTATCTATATCCCGATTCTTGAGCTTTAAAGTATCTACATCCAAACCACCCGCGTATTTCACGCTCTGGGAATGATCACATACAGCTACGTACTCATAACCCATTCTGGTGGCCGCCAATGCTATCTCCTCCAAAGTGGCGGTACCATCGGAGAAAACACTATGTACGTGTAGATCCCCCTTTATTTCGTTGTATTCTATTAGACGTGGAAGTTGCCCCCTTTGTGCAGCTTCAATCTCACCTCTATCTTCCCTCAACTCCGGGGGGATCCATACCAATCCCACAGCCCTATAGACCTCCTCTTCGGTTTTGCCACCTATTCTCTTTTTTTCTCTAAAAACGCCGTATTCAGATATTTTCAACCCTCTCTCGCGGGCCAAATTACGTAAATGTATGTTGTGATCCTTACTCCCGGTAAAGTACTGGAGAGCGGCTCCGTAAGATTCAGGAGGTACCACACGGATATCCACCTGTAGCTTGCCGAAGATAGCCGACCCCTTTGTCTCTCCGGATGCCAATACCTTGACCACTTCCGGCATATTCACGAAAGCTTCAATAATCCTGCGTCCATCTGACATATGAGCGCTCACCAAAATGTCCAGATCTCCCACGGTTTCTTTCATCCTGCGGAAAGATCCAGCCGGATGCACCTGTAGGACCTCTTGCAATACTTCCAAACGTTTAACTATTCTTTCAACAGTAGGATAGGCCAAGCCCAAGGGTATTCTCCCTGAAAGAGAGCTGACCAACTTTAAAGCCTCTCTTATGTTTTGTACCTTTTTGGGGCCGAAGCCGGGAAGTTTCGCCAGAGAACCATCCTCAACCACCCTCACGAAATCCTCTCTGGTACGCACACCTAACCTATCGTAAGCCATACGAAGGGTCCGGGGACCTATACCCGGTACATTCAGGAGTTCAAGAAGGTCGGTGGGAACCTGGGCCATCACCTCATCGTACTTTTTCATCCTACCTGTCTCTATGTATTCGGCCATCTTTTTGGCTATCCTTTCTCCAACGCCGGGAAGATCCTTCAGGCCATTCAATCCTTTTCTTCTGTATAGCTCCACAACATCCTCCGATAAACCCTTTATAACCCTAGCCGCTCTCCTGTAGGCTCTCACTTTAAAAGGAGTTTCTCCCAAGAATTCGAGAGCGTCTGCCAATCTCTCCAGAATTTCACCTATCTCTTCGTTCTTACGCATTCTATATTTTAAGGGTGGAAGTTCAAAGATTTCTTAAATTCCTCAAGCTTCTTCCAATCGGTGAGATCCAACACCAGAGGAGAAATGGAAACGTAGAGGTTCAAAACTGCCCAAACGTCCGAACCCTCTTTGACCGTGAATATGGGATCTCCCCCTATGGAAAAACTTCCATCCCCGTTCCTTCTCACAGGCCTGTCGTAGGTCCTGTTGCCCAGATAGGTCCACAGTATGCCTCTCAAAAGGCCATAGGGGACAGAAGGAAAATTAACGGAAAGGAGTTTAAAGTCTCTCCTACCAGAGAACCTTTGGAGAACCTCCCTGGTCACCTTTTCGGCAGTATCCCAACGCATGATCCCCTTCCTCTCCATAGAGAGGGCTATGGAGGGTATTCCATAAAGGGCTGCCTCTCTTGCCGCTGAAACTGTCCCGGAGTAAAACACATCTTCAGCCAGATTGTAGCCATGGTTTATACCGGATAACACCAAATCGGGCCACCGTGGTAGGATGGCGAATATTCCGATAAGCACCGAGTCTACTGGCGACCCTTCAACGGCAAACTTTCGTTTATCCATCCTCTTGACCTCTATACGGCGTCGTACGGTTAAACTGTGACTGGCAGCACTCATCTCTTCAGCGGGAGCCACTACCCAAACCTCTCCGAAGTCTGAAGCGACGTCGCTTAAAATCTTTATACCCTCAGCATCTATCCCATCATCGTTAGTTATGAGGATAAGCACGGTGCCAATTCTACTCCTGCTACATCCCTACGTCTCTGCGGTAATGCATACCTTCAAAGTGAATTCTGCTTAAACCTTCATAGGTCCTACGTCGTGCCTCCTCTAAGCTATCTCCTGTGGCCACCACGGATAACACTCTACCGCCGTCCGTAAGGAGTTGGCCGTCTTTCTCCTTAACCCCCGCTAGGAAAACGACATCTGCTATCCTTTCGGCTTCCTCTATCCCTGTTATGGGAAAGCCCGTTATAGGGTTCTCTGGATAACCCCTGGATGCAGCAACGACGCAGCACGAGAATCGGTTACACTTCTTAATCAAATCGATCTCCAGTTTGCCAACGGCAGCCGAGAGGATGAGCCTTCCGAAGTCGTAGTCCAAGATCGGTAGTATGGCTTGGGTTTCGGGATCTCCAAGCCTAACGTTGTACTCCAGCAAAAAGGGGCCATTTTCGGTTAGCATTAGGCCGAAGTAAAGGAAACCCTTGTAAGGGAGACCTTCCTTGGCTAAACCCTCAAAGGTACGTTTTACCACGTTCTCCTCAATCAAGGATCTCGTAGTCCTATCCAGGATCACCGGCGATATGGAACCCATACCTCCCGTGTTGGGTCCTCTATCTCCATCCAAAAGTCTTTTGTAATCCCTAGCGTAGGCGAAAACCTTCCAACGATAGCCGTCCGCCACGGCAAAAACGGAGGCCTCCTCACCTTTTAGGAACTTCTCTATGACCACACGGCGGGAGGCCTCACCGAACTTTCGTCTGTTCATGAACTGATCCAAGGTGTTTATAGCTTCGCCCACGCTGTTGGCTATAACCACTCCCTTTCCCCCAGCTAAACCATCCGCCTTTATAACTATGGGGTAGGTTTGACCTTTCACATACTCGACGGCATCGTCGAACTCCTCATCGGTGAAAACCTCAAAGTCGGCTGTAGGTATCCTATACTTCTTTGCGAAGCTTTTGGCCCATATTTTGCTCGTTTCAAGACGAGCGGCATCCCTTTTAGGGGCCAGGACCTTGATTCCACGTCTTTCACCTTCGTCGGCTATCCCCAAGCCTATGGACGTCTCGCCTCCGGGGAATATCAGGTCTATACCTTCCTTTAAAGCGAAGTCTATGAGGGCCCGAACGTCATTTTCCTTTATAGGGATATTCTGAGCATAGCGAGCGGTGAATGGATTACCAGGAGCTGTGAATATCTCGAACTTCTCCTCCGATTGATCCAGTTTCCAGACTATAGCACTCTCCCTTCCCCCCTTGCCGACCACCAAAACTTTCATGTTATCCCCCTAAGAAAATCTTCAGGCCTATCTTTATGCGTAGGCCGTTAAGATCCTCCACCGCATAAACTTCATCTTCATTTGGTGGTTGGTTACTTGGACGGACACGGACGTATTTATACTTGGGATTGAAAACCCAATAGGCAGTAGTTTCCTCCTCATCCCCGTTCGAATAGCGTATGGTCACTTTGCCTTCATATTGAGAGAAGGAGAGGACATCATAGCCCAGGCCGAAGTTAAGGCTTATCCTATCACTCAACTTCAGATCTCCCCCGAAGAGGATCCCCATACCGGCCGAGATGTTGGACATGGAGGAAACCTGCGAACTCCACATGATAAGACCTCCTAAGTTTATGTGAAGGGAGTCGTAAGTTTTCAGGTTGGATATACCCATCATGGGTTTCACGCCGGCAAAAAGGGTGAACCTTTCGGATAGGGGATAGGAGATACCTATGGGGAAAGCGAAGACGAAGTTAATAAGGGTATGGGAAAATTTGTAGTCAGTGATCATCATTTCAGAGGTATCAGAGATGAGGTTAGAGGATGAGGTTTGAAAGATCAGAGGTTCAACACCGAAACTTAGGTATCCCAACTTCCCTCCAACCTCAAACCCGAACCCGAACCCTACGCGTTGGTTGTTTACGTCGTAACCCTCCGCTTTGAGGGTGTCTATAAATTCGTTGTAATGTGTAAGTGCAACGGTGCCAAACTGGAAGAAAGGTGTGAAGTATAGCATACGGATATTTTACGGGAGTTTTAGGGTTATCTTACGTCTGTTTTCTTCCAAATGTTGAAACTCTATCCATAACCCCTCAACGTAGGGAAGCCTCTGTGCCCACTCTATAAGGACGGTTTCCCTCCCAAGAACATCGCCGAGACCCAAAGTGTAGAATTCCTCCTCACTTTCAAGACGGTAGAGATCGACATGATGTACGGTCCCCAAGGGTGTCCTATAGGTGTTTATTAAGGTAAAGGATGGACTGCGCACATTAGAATAACCCAGGAGTTTTAAAAAACCACGCACAAAGGTAGTCTTTCCACTTCCAAGATCTCCTACCAGTAGGAAAGTTTTAAAATGGGCAAACCTGCAGGAAACATAAGCACCTATTAGCTCTGTATCCTCTGCCCCTTCGCTTAGGAACTCCACCCTAAGTGCCGGGGGCGGGACTCGAACCCGCACGGGAAATCCCACCAGATCCTAAATCTGGCGCGTCTACCAATTCCGCCACCCCGGCGCACCGTATATTTTAAGGGCGTCGCTTTTCGGGTCTTACCACGATAAGAGCCTTAGCGGTTAACGTGCGGCCCTGCCTATCCTCTCCCTGTACCACCACCACGGTCTTTCCGGGGTGTAGAGCCATGAAAAGACCCTCTGGTGTTATACGTCCGACCGATGTGTCAAGAACGTACCAGGAGGTTTTACGGAGTTCGAGGGAAGTTCTAAGCTGTAGGACGTCCCCGACCTTAAGCCTAAGGAAGGTAGGTATTATCCTGAAGGAGGTATCTATCACCTCGGAGACCACGATTATAGGAATAGGAAATTCTCTCACCACTTCGTTTCCGTTCACTATATGCACCTGAAGTATCCCTCGGCCTTCGCTTAAACCTTCCAAAGAGTCTCCCACGATGCGAGCCACCCAACGAGGTCTTATCAGGTACTTTATCATTTCTCCTTCCTTGTGATCGGGTTTAGGGAGAGGAACTTTTTGGCCGACGTAAAGATAAAGGGGATGGTGACGTTTCTTGAAGGAAGTTTTGTCAACTACAACTACCAACAGGTGCCGTTTGCCCTTATAACGGCACCCTACTAAACTGCGGCCCTTCTTAATTCCTACGATCCTGTCACCCTCAACCTTCACGCTTCTCCCTTTTACGAGCTCGCAAGTTACTTGAACACTCCCTTTTCTATGTCCCTCTAACACGGCGGACATTCTGACCGTGTCGTTTACCTGGAGAAGAATCCTCCGTGGCATCGATAAGGTTACCATTATCCACGTCATCGTACATTAGACTGCCGTGGGTTCCCTTTGCGTTTCCATGCAATTCCAAATTGTAGTTCCACTTCCGTCCGGTATCATAGGGTGGTTTGCCTCACAGTGAAACCGATTTAAGTGCTGCTTTTTTCCTGTCTCTCCAGAGGATGGAACGAGTGATAATCGGGATAAGCCAAGATCTATTTCAAAATGTGAAAAGAGACAAAGGGAGAATCGACCCATGTAAATAGATCGTGCCGTGTGGATCATTTTTAGGTTAAAGAATTAACGGTGCCTCAAAACTGTCCCTATTATCACCTGCGAAGTGTTCTACTCCCAAGGGGAAGTTAACTTATTCCTTCTCCTTCTCACTCTCATCCGAAGCCTTTTTAACCTCATCGGTTATCTCCGATGAAGCTCTCCGGAACTCCTTCATGGCCTCACCTAAACCACGTGCCAGCTTTGGAAGTTGGCTTGGCCCAAAGAGGAGCATGATTACGACCAGGATGATTATAATCTCAGGCAGACCCAGATTCATCGCCCAGGATTTTAAAGGTGATTTGCAACACGGTATCTCCAGGCCAAAAGTGAAAATCCCAACACCAAACCGATCGCTGAAGGGAGCCATCCCCACGAGTACCCCAACGAGAACTTCCATCCTAAAAATCCTATGGCAAAGGCGAAAAGGACCGAGGTTAGAGCGTCACCTGCTATAAGACCAGAGGCCCCGGAGTGTTTTCCCTCCAACCCTAAAACCTTACCTACGAGAGCTCCAAAGAGGAGACCCCCCGAGAGGTGAAGAGGTAGATACAAACCTACGGCCACCGGTAGAACCGGAACTCCCATCATAGCTACAGCCAAAGCTACCCCACCACCCAACAGTATCAGGTTCCAATTTAAAGAACCGGAGAAAATCCCCTCGACTATACTGCCCATGAGTACCCCTTGAGGCGCTGGAAGCTCCTTGGAACCAAATACGAAAACCTTACCCAAAAGGTCTATAACGAATGTGAGGAGGAGAAAAGAGACAGCGATACCCAAAAACTCTCCCACGTATTGCCAACGGGGTGTAGCCCCTACTATGTAACCCGTCTTTAGATCTTGGACCGTATCCCCGGCTATGGCAGATGCCGAAGCCACCACCGAGGCCATAGCCAAAGCTGAAACCATATCACCCCAATTGAGAACTTTGAAGAGAAGGGAGACGACCACCAGCGCTGCTATCGTCATGCCTGATATGGGATTAGATGAGGATCCTACTATAGCAGTAGTATTGCCGGAAACGTACGCAAATATCACACCGAGCGCTCCACCCAACACTCCTCCAATGATCCCCAGTTCGGGAATAAGTAGTCCTGCCAAAGCACCTATCGCGACGGCCACAACCAAAACCGTCCAGAATTTCCCCTTTCTGAACCTATGGACCAGCTTGAGAATCACCCTCAAAAACTCGTATATTCCTCCAACCAGAACGGCGCCTGCTCCGATAAATCGTATATATTTATTCCATATTTCCATCGGGGGGGCTTGATCGTACATAGGCATGAACACCCACCACCCGATCACACCACCGGCTGCGACCATAAGGGCTGTCCTTAGACCTACTATGGCACCGGCACCGACCACTGCTGGAGAGAGATCCAAAGCCCATATCCTGCTTACTAAACTTCCGGAAGCCGACGCCGAAAAGAGACCCAAGGTCTGGAAGGTCCTTATTAAGGCACCGACCACACCTCCCAACAGAACCAATGCTCCCTCACCCGATTCTCTACTTCTAAGAACCGTCGCGCAAGCCCTCCCCTCTGGAAAGGGTAAACTCTCATCTTCAACCAAAGATTCCCTAAAGGCTACGCCGGATAGTACGCCTATAATTCCTCCCGCGAAGGTCAAGAGGCCTATGTGGTACGGATGAAACTGGAGCGAAGCCACGAAGAAAGCTGGGAGAGTAAAAGCCAATGCCGCCGCCAACGACTCCCCGGCCGAGGCTACGGTTTGGACGATGTTACTTTCCAAAAGCGTTCCTCTACGGTAGAAGACCGAAAAGAGGGCCAACGATCCCACAGCTGCCGGTATGGATGCCGAAACAGTCATTCCCGCCTTCAGGGCCAAATAGGCGTTGGACACACCGAAAACTACGCTTAAGATTATACCTAAAGCTATTGCGACGGGCGAAAACTCCCTCAACGCTCTGTGTTGGATTGGAGGTTTGAAGAGGTCGAGCCTTTGCTCTCCCTATCCTTGAGCTTTTGAAGTTCCTCCTCCGTCAGTTTCCGGATGATGTAGACCGGCTCTCCAGTCTTGGACTTTATACGACGGCCCTTAACCTTGAGCCTCTCCATCGTATAGCCCTTGGTGTTCAGAAAACGACGGACAGCTTCAACTTCATCCGACTGGATCGGGGCATCGTAAGCCATCTCGGTTTTACCCTGTGTTTCCATGAGCTTGAGGATAGCTATAGCTTTGTTTATAGCTCTACGTACCCTCCTCCTACGGTAGTGGGCTATATCAAAGTGAACCTTTATATGAGGCTTGCGTTTCTTTATGATGCTGGAGAGCAGGTGGTTGATGGCACGGAGGGTCTGACCCTGATGACCAATCAGGGTGTTATCCAACTCCTTTATGTCAAAGTTGACGTAATAACGCCCATTCTCATCCACGTCTATATCCACCCCACCTTTGACCCCCAACCTATGGAGAAACTCCCTTGCCACCTCATCTATAACATCGAAATCTTCCGTGTCCAAAAAGATTCGCACCCTTGCCGGGGATCCTCCGGAAGGTAGTTGTAGAACCTTGTACCTTATCTCGGAAATGTCTAAAGACCGTTCGTTAAGGTACTTCATGAGGGCTTCCTCTACGGTGCTACCTTCCAAATCTATGTACCGTGCTTTCATGCAGCGTGAATAATAAGGGTGAAACGTCACCGGTTTGGGAGATTTGTTTCTTCAGAGGAAAAACACACGCCGCCACGTTGCAAGGGTGAGCATTTGAAACGCCTGGAGATAGGTGAAACCCCTGCCCTCCATACTTTCCTCTAAGATCCCGGTTATCACCTCCTTCGGTAGGAGCTCCCGTAGAAGAGGATCACTCTTCAAGGAAGATAGAAGAGGACGTAGAGGGCCTTTAAGCCACCCTTTTATAGGTGCTCCGAAACCCGCCTTCTTGCGTTTGAGTATCACATCAGGTAAATGGGTTCTCATGGCCCGTTTGAGGATAATCTTACCTTCACGTAAATTTACCTTCTGTGAGGAGGGAGTAGCCAGGGAAAGCCTTAAAAGTTCGTTGGAGAGCAGAGGAACCCGTACCTCAAGGCCATGCGCCATGGAAGTTTTGTCCGTATAAAGGAGGTTATGCTCTGGAAGGAAATGAATTATGTCAAACAACATAGCGGCTTTGAGTTCGTCCTCCATCTTTGGGAATCTTCTCAAAAGAAAGTTATAGGTTTCGGGGAAAACGTCCAAGTACGAAAGCCAATGTAGATAACGGAGAGGAAATGGCAGTGAAGCCGCCCGTTTGAACTTATCAACATCCCTCGCCAACCTTCCCATCTTACCTCGCGAAAAGGGAAGTGAGGGTAAAAACTTCAGAAATGGGAACTGCTTGGCCAAAAGCAAAGCTCTGTAACGAGGATACCCACCCCAGAGCTCATCTCCACCGGTTCCCGCCAGAACCACCTTGATTCCTAACCTTCGCGCCCCCTCCGAAAGTAGGTAGTTGGATATGGCTGCACCGTCCCCTACAGGTTCCTCCAAGTGTGAAACCACCTTATAGAAGGTTTCCTCGTTAAACCGTACCTCAACAGGTATAAGCTCGTGGTTGAATCTTTTAGCCACCACATGAGCGTAGTACTCCTCCGGTGAGAAGATCTCCTCACGCATATCTTCTCCTCTGAACCGGAGCGTAAATGCCCTCATAGGAAAGGGGGACAGGGCCGCCACGGTGGCGGAGTCCAAACCTCCACTTAAAAACAGACCTACTTCCACATCCGCCATAGTTTGACTTTCAATACTATGCCTTAGGGCTTTACGAAGTTCCTCCGGAGAAGGGGAATGTTCTCTAACGTCCTGCATGGGATGATAGAAGGGACGCACTTTTACTTCCTTCCCATCCCAGATTAGAAGGTGTCCTGGAGGAAGTTTCCTTATCTTCTTAAATGCTGTCATAGGATGAGGGGACCACAGGAACGTAAGATGGAACTTGAGAACCTCGGTATCTATCGCCTTGGAGACCCAAGAGAGGGATAGGAGAGGTTTTATTTCCGATGAGAAGGCGAAGATACCTCTACCTGTGGTCCAGTAAATAGGTTTTACACCGAATCTATCACGGGCTAAAAGGAGTTTCCGCCCATCCCAAAATCCGAAGGCAAACATACCGTCCAGGAGAGGGAGAGCCTTCTCACCGTATCTCTTAAGGAGCTTGAAGAGAACTTCAGTATCGGACCTGCTTATAAAAGTTTCCCCCTCCCGTTCAAGTTGCTTCCTTAAAACACGGAAGTTGTATATTTCACCATTATAGGTCAAGGCTTTATCTTCCTCGACCCAGGGTTGTTTTCCTCCTTTCAAATCAACTATAGCCAGACGACAGTGACCAAAAACTACCCCTCTCCCCCGCCAAACACCCCTCTCATCCGGTCCCCTGTGGGCTAAAAGTGAAAGAGGAGCTTCACCACCCTCACCTATCTCTCCGAATATCCCACACATTTTAGCCCCTTATAGTGGCTATTATACCCATGAGGGTCGAGGCTATGGTCCAAAAACCCAAGCTTGCGATCGGAGGAGCTCCCGCTATGAAAAAGGCGTCTCCCATCAGAAAGGAGACTATTACAACTGAACCTACGGCCCATCTGCGGGCTATCTCGCTCCCCCAGAGCAGAAGCATGTTATAGATCACTATAAAGACCATCCCCACATCCAGCAGCAGAAATAGGAGGAAGGGGGATAGAGTCAGAAGGATGGTAGGTACTCTGGGGATTAGAAGGGTTAAGACGGCGGAGAGAAGTGTTAGGATTACCACCACAGTGGCTCTTTTAAACGTCAGCCTGTAGCCTAAGGATTGGAAATAGAAAATGTAACGGAAGTTTGCAGTGAAAAAGAAGAAACGAGCAAGAGTATAAGATACAAGAGCTATAAAGGGCAGATGTATAGAGGAGGAAACATCGGTAAATGTAAAACCCACGCCCTGAAACAGAAAAGCGAAGCTCATTATAGCGTAAAACTGTCCTCTCACACTTCTAACGCCCAACTCCAGGGCTTTGCGAATCCAAAGTGCAGCGACGAGCATGAGCAAAACGCCTAACAGAAGGAACGAAATCCTGGGATTTATAAAGTTGAGATAGAGAATAGCCGAACCCAGCGATAAGAGGATGATTCTTAAAACTCCATGAAGCATGAGTTTCGTATTTTAAAGCGGAGAGAACTTCCCGCTGCACCCTTAAGATAACTCCGTGCCTCTGTTACCTTCCAAGGAACTTTTAAACTGGGCCGAAAAGCGAAACGTCGCGGTGGCTGCCTTTAACTTCAACAACTACGAATTTTTGGATGCCATCTGCAGAGCCGCCGCGGAGATGGAACTGCCTGTGATATTAGCGACGTCGGAGGGAGCCATAAAATACATGGGTGTGGAGGTGATACGTGGTATGGTGGAATCCTCTATCAAACGCTATGGCATAACGGCTTCTCTACATCTGGATCATGGTAGAAGCTTTGAAACCATACTTTTTGCCATAAGGCACAACTACACGTCCGTGATGATCGATGCTTCCGACAAACCTTACCATGAGAATGTGCGTCTCACTAGAAAGGTAGTCGAGATAGCTCACCCTTTGGGTATAACCGTTGAGGCGGAATTGGGTGTTTTGGCTGGCGAGGAGGATGAGATTTCGGCCAAGGAGAGTATCTACACCGATCCCTATCAAGCTCAACGTTTCGTTATGGAAACCGGAGTTGATATGTTGGCGGTGGCCGTAGGAACTTCGCACGGAGCGTATAAGTTCAAAGGGGAACCCCGCATAGATTTAACCCGTATCCGTAAAATCAGAGAGCTAACCGGTATCCCTCTGGTATTACATGGAGCATCAGGTATATACGAAGAGTACGCCCGGAAGCTTGGCATGGAAGATGCTAAGGGAGTGCCAGATGCAATCCTAAAGAAAGCTATAGAATTCGGCGTACGTAAGGTAAACACCGACACCGATCTCCGCATGGCTTTCAAAGTGGGTGTTTTAGAAACTCTAAGGGAGTATGGGGGTATAGATCCGAGGAAATATCTCGGAAGAGGGAGGGAGGAGGTACACAAAATGGCTATACGGAGGTTGAAGGTTATTTCTACTTAATAATCATCTTATAAAGACTGCACTAAAACCTAAAAACGGGAAACTTCCTCTCTTTGGGTATGTGGTTTATGGCAACCGATAGAGTTATCGTTAAAATCTCTCGCGTTTGAGCCGGATCTATTATGCCGTCGTCCCATAACCGGGCGGTTGAATAGTATGCGCTGGCCACCCTCCCGTATTCGTCTATTATCCTTTGGCGTAATCTTTTACGTTCCTCTTCGGTCAGCTCTTTGCCCTGACGTCTATACTTTCGTTCGGTTATTATCTCCATAACTGTTGCTGCCTGTTCCGCTCCCATTACCGATATTCTAGCCGTTGGGTACATGAAAAGAAACCTTGGTTCATAGGCCCTACCTGCCATGGCGTAATTACCTGCCCCATGCGAACCTCCAACGATCACTGTTATCTTCGGCACTGTGGCGGTGGATACGGCCTGTACCATCTTGGCCCCATGTTTGGTTATCCCTTCCCTTTCATACTTGCTTCCCACCATGAAACCGGTTATGTTCTGCAGGAAGATCAGGGGTATCCTCCTTTGGTCTGCCAGCATGATAAAGTGCGCACCTTTTAGAGCCGACTCTGAAAATAGAACACCATTGTTCGCCAGTATTCCAACCGGTATGCCGTTTATATGGGCGAATCCGGTTATCAATGTACTCCCGTAGTTGGCTTTAAACTCATGAAATCTACTTCCATCCACTATGCGGGCTATTATCTCTCGCATATCAAAGGGTTGTTTGGGGTCCTTCGGAAGTATGCCATAGATTTCGCGGGGGTCATACAGGGGATCTTCTGGTTCCTGAAGTTGGATGGAAACGCTCTTTCTCCAATTGAGGTGACGAAAGATAGAGCGTAGTATAGCTATAGCGTGTTCGTCATTTTCGGCCAGGTGATCCGTCACACCTGAAACGGAGGAATGCATAACTCCTCCTCCTAAGGTTTGCTCATCCACCTCTTCCCCTGTGGCCGCCTTTACGAGTGGAGGTCCAGCCAGATAGATCGTTCCCGTACCTTTAACTATCACGTTTTCATCGCTCATAGCCGGCACGTAGGCGCCCCCAGCTGTACACATTCCCATAACGGCTGAAATTTGAGGGATCCCCAAAGAGGACATCACAGCTTGGTTGTAGAAGATCCGGCCGAAGTGAAACCTATCGGGAAATACCTCTGACTGCATGGGTAGAAACACTCCACCCGAATCCACGAGATACACTATAGGAATGCGATTTTGAAGAGCTATCTCCTGTGCCCTTATATGTTTTTTTATCGTTTCGGGAAAGTAGGTGCCTCCTTTGACAGTGGCGTCGTTGGCTACTACTACGGTTTCCTTTCCTTCCACCAGGCCTATGCCCGTTATTATTCCAGCCTGTGGAACCTCGTCGTTATACATCCCGTAGGCTGCCAACGGGGAAAGCTCAAGGAAAGGAGAATTAGGATCCAGAAGCTTTTCTATTCTCTCCCGCGCCAGCAACTTTCCCCTACTTCTATGCAACTTTACAGCTTTTTCGCTGCGATGTTTTCTAACCTTTTCAAGTATTGCACGAAATTCCTTTACTTTCTCCAAATTGTATTCATAATTTTCCTTAAACTCTGCGGAAGATGTGGTTATTCGGCTACGCAACACCATAGAGTATATTGTACGCCTGCACTTGAAACCGATGGCGGTCGAGCTAACCAGAGAAAACCGACGGTATTATCTTCATTCCGGTTCAAAAGCTCAACCTACGACACCATTTTCCAAGGGAATGGTTATAATTTTTGCGGCGTAATATGTCTTAAGACGAAAACTCTAACGTACTGTGGGGGCCGCTCTCGCCTGTGACACACTAAATAACTTTCGTAATTGAGGGTTACCCTTGAGATGTTGGGGACCATTTCCCTTACAACGGGGATGGTAAGTGCTTTGAGTGTGGTGAATATCAGGTGCCCGACCTCCATTCCCCTCCTGAGGGTAGACTGATCTTTATCCATCCGAGGATTGGATTTCTGATGCCTTTTGATCCGATTCCATCCCATGATGTTTGATGGTTTCACTTGGAGGCCAAATACCTTCACAGTGAAACCACCCATGTGCCTTTTGTGTTTCGTCCCTAAAGATAAGTATAAAACGCAACAAAGATGGCCCCTATCCCCCGCTTGGGAGATAGGGGCCTATGAGACGTAAGATGGAGTCAGGCTTATCGTCGCAATACCTTACGGATTCTCTTTCCGTCCTGGATAATATAAACGCCATATCTGTGGGAAAACGGCGTTACGAGACGACCCGAAGGGTCATATATCCTTCCGTGGATCATAGGCTCGTTCCTACCCATAGAGGACTCTCCTGCAGATGTGGGATCATCGTAGCCGATAACACATGCCGAATCCACATTTGTTGGTGAATCATAGACGGAGTACCTCTCTCCTCTCGGGACAGGTACTCTCTCGTTCTCGGTTACGAACTCCATACACCCATCATTATCCACGTCGGCCAAAGCGGATCCGTCGCCGGTGTTATCCGCATAGAACAGGAGAGTACCGTCGTAAGAGTATACGAAGGTCCGATTAGGATTGCTTCTAAAGTCTACGTCGGTGGTTATGAGTATCTCGAGACCTGAAGTGGTTGGATAGATGTCCGCCGTAAGCATTGCCCAATAGGGATTTATACCTGTTAAAGGCGAGGTTAAAAAAGCGTGTTCAACGCCTCCTGTGTGCAGATTAAGCACATTGATATGGCCGATTATATTTCCCACTACCACTTCGACGTTACCATCGCGATCTACGTCGGCGACTATGGGGGTAGTACGTATTCCACCGGGCATATCATGGGACCAGATTATCGTACCATCATTTCCATCTATAGCTATAACCCAACCGTCCATTGTGGCCACCACCACATCGTTCCGGCCCCTACCGTCCACATCAACCATGACCGGAGATGCCCATACTCCCCCCGGAACCGCCGTAGACCACAGTAGAGATCCAGTGAAGTCCAAGGCATAAACTGTACCGGCGAAACTGGCCACGACTATGTGGGTTGAGGTCACCGCCGGTGTCACTCTAAGATCTCCGTCAAGACCGAATTTCCATAGAGGGGTACCCGTGGAACCGTCCAACACGTATAGGGTATCGTCGTCAGCTCCTACAAGTACATCCTTATCCCCATCGCTATCGACGTCATAAGCCGTAGGGGAGGACGTGCTGAGACTGGAAGGAGATAGTATATAAGACCATTTCACGGTACCGTCTGTGCCATTCAAGGCTTTCACTATCACTCTTCCTGCGGATGAGCGGGTGCGGTTGAGTATCACTACCTCTGTGAAACCATCATTATCCACATCCTCTAATAGGGGAGTGGCATCGTGTCCCGCTTCTATGTGGTGGGCCCATAGGGGAGTACCGGTAGCGCCCTCAAAAACGCATACGTGATCGTAGGCGTGTACTACCACCTCGTTGTTCCCATCGTTATTTATATCAGTAGTTGCGCACTTTCGTGCCGCAAGTTTAGTAATTGAGTAATTTAATATTGAACAAGGATAAAACAGGAATCACAAAAAGCCCCTA
>JAADCS010000131.1 GCA_013154295.1 Thermotogae bacterium | reverse complement strand
TAATGAACATCGCTCGCGCCTTCAACGTCCGCGAGGGCTTCACCAGGAAGGACGACACGCTCCCGTACAGGATTATGTGGGAGCCGATTCCAGAGGGGCCGAGCAAGGGCCTTCACGTCCCGCCGTGGGAGCTCGACAGGATGCTTGACGAGTACTACCAGGCAAGGGGTTGGAGCAGGGACGGAATCCCGACCAAGGCCAAGCTCATGGCCCTCGACCTGCCGGACATCGCAGAGGATATTGGAGCGGGAATCTGATTTCCTGCCCCTTATTTTGTGTCTCTTTTTCCACAAGGAGTTAAATATAAGAATCCGACCGAGTATTTTGCCCTTGGTGTGAGTCATGGAGAAAAAGCTAACGGATTTCATGGGTTCATCGCCTCAAGGAAGTAGGGCCCTAACCCGCGAGGAGCTTGAGAGAGTCCTCAAGAAGGCCGCGGATTTAATCAGGACGAGGGTTGATTACAAGTACATCCTCCTTCTGCTCTTCCTGAAGCGTCTGAGCGACGAGTGGGAGAAAGAGTTTGAGGAGTATACTAAGAAGCTCATGAACGAAGGCCTGGACAGAAAGACCGCCGAAGAGCTTGCCCTCAAGGACAGGGAAGCGTACACCATCAACTATCCACCTGAATACCTCTGGAGAAAGCTCCGCGAAAAGGACATCGAGAGTCTTCCCCAGAACCTCTCGCAGGCCCTCAAGAAGCTCGCCGAGCTGAACCCCAACCTCAGGGGCGTCGTTGACCGCTTCGACTTCATGGAGTTCATGTTCCACAGGGACAACGCCGAGATACTCAGGCAGCTCTTTGAGCTCTTCAGTGGACTGGACTTAAAGAACGCCTCCCCCGATGTCCTCGGCGATGCCTACGAATGGATTCTAAGATATTTTGCCCCACAGAAGGCAAAGGAGGGCGAGGTTTACACGCCAAGGGAGGTTATCAGGCTCCTCGTTGAGATCCTCAAGCCGGAACCGGGCGAGGAGGTTTACGACCCAGCGATGGGCTCCGGAGGCATGCTCATCGGAGCTTATCTCTACGTCAAAGAGAAACATGGCGAGAGCGAGGCTAAAAAGCTCTTCCTCTATGGCCAAGAGGTAAACCCGACCACCTACGCCCTGGCCGAGATGAACATGATACTCCACGGCATTAAGTCGCCGAAGCTTGCCACCGGGGATACACTTCTGAGACCACAGTTTAAGGAGGGCGAAAGGCTCAAGCGCTTCGATGTGGTTATAGCCAACCCTCCGTGGAACCAGGACGGTTATGGGGAGGCCACACTCAAAAAGGCGGAGTTCAAGGAGGAGCGCTTCAAGTACGGCTATCCCCCTAACAATTCAGCAGACTGGGCGTGGATACAGCACATGCTCGCGAGCGCAAGAGATGAAGGGGGCAGGGTCGGGATTGTAATAGACAACGGCGCGCTCTTCAGGGGAGGCGCTGAAAAGAAGATTAGAGCGAAGATACTCAAGGACGACCTGCTTGAGGCCGTTATCCTGCTCCCCGAAAAGCTGTTCTACAACACCGGCGCACCGGGAGCTATAATGATATTCAACAGGAACAAGCCCGAGGACAGGAAGGGGAAAGTCCTCTTCATTAACGCATCCCAGGAATATGAGAAGCACCCGGAGGTTAGGAAGCTCAACCGCCTCGATAGGAAAAAACACATCCAAAAAATCGTTGAGGCCTTCGAGAAGTTTGAATGCATTGAAGGCTTTGCGTGTGTCGTTGAGCTTGACGAGATAAAGGAGAACGACTATAACCTCAACGTCACCATCTACGTCCTCCCGATGGAGGAAGAGGAGGAGATTGACGTTAAGGCCGAGTGGGAAGAGCTGAAGAGGATTAATGAGGAGCTGGCGAAGGTTGACGAGAGGATTGAGGGGTATTTGAGAGAGCTGGGATACTAAGGGGGTATTCAAATGGGGTATAGGCAATGCCAATATGAGTATAAAGGAAATTCCACGAAAAAATGTCCTCATCCCGCGTTACCTGGTGAGAAATATTGTATATTCCATTTAGAACAAGAAGGGAAGAGTTTAGTTGATATAATAGACTATCTTGACCGGTATAAGTCACACTACCCAAAAGAACCCCTAGATTTGGAAGAAGCATATTTGGTAAATGCCGATCTAGAGAACTCTAACTTGCCAGGGACCAACTTCAGAGGGGCAAATCTCGAAGGAGCTATCTTAACAAATTCTGATCTTTCTAACTGTAATTTTCAAGATGCCAACCTTACAAAGACAGTCTTAAGTGGGGCTAAGCTGTCTAATTGTGATTTTAGCGGAGCAAATCTCTCTAAGGCAGATTTAGTTAGAGCAGATTTAAGTAATTCAAGATTTTATGAAACAACGATTATCCGTGCAAATTTTGAAGGGGCTAACCTAATAAATGCAGAGTTTTATCAAGTTGAGGATATCTATAAGAATAAGTTTAATACGAATTTTAGCAATCTACTTGATAGCTCATATGTGTTCATTCCTCCTAATGAACTTGTACCTATAGATGACGAGCGGGAAGGTAATGAACAACTAAATTCTGGCAATATTTTTAATGCAATAAAATCATATCACAAAGCAGTAATGGCCTATTCAAAACTAAGAGAGTACTACTTTAGTAGAGGTTACTATGAGCTCTCTGACATTTATTTCGTTCATTCCAATCGTATAAAAAATGAGATATATAAAATCGTTTTGAAAAAGGTCCTTTTAAATAAGCAAAATATAGACAAAATAGTTAGAGACAATGAAATAATGGAGTCATATTTTGGTACCACCAACAAAGCTTTGGGAAAAAGAATTAGAAATCATAAAAAGCTATTGAGAACGTTGTTTTTTATCTTATCCTTTTTAGAGAGCGCATGGAATTTATTTTGGAGGAGTTTTATAAGGGTAACATCTAGATATGGGACAAGTATTGCTCGTATTTTTGCATCATCAGTATTTGTTATCATTGTCTTTTCATGGATTTATTGGTATCTAGAAATACCTAGCTATTACAATTTCAAAGGGGGCCTAGTCACTGTCTCCAGTTTTTGGGATACACTATATTTTAGCATTGTAACATTCACAACACTAGGATATGGAGATTATGCGCCTCACAATTATAAACTAATAGCAGCCTCTGAGGCATTGTTGGGAGCATTTTTCATCTCGTACTTTGTCGTTGTCGTTGTGAGGAAGATATTACGGTGATAAGAATGGCTCTGTTTAAGTTCATGTTTGGGAAAAGAAAAAGGTCTCCCCATGATATCAGAGAGATCAAACTTGAGGATATTGCAGTGATAATTATGGGGCAGTCTCCCCCTTCTTCTTCATACAACGAGGACGGGGAGGGAGTTCCCTTTATTCAGGGAAAAGCTGAATTTGGAAGGATTTATCCAACTCCCAGGTTATACACGACGCGTCCAATAAAAATAGCCAATCCAGAGGATATCCTGATTTCAGTCCGGGCTCCTGTAGGGGATGTTAATATTGCCAATAAAAAAATCTGCATAGGGAGAGGAATAGCAGCAATAAGAGTCGACAAAAAGTTGGCAGATCCTGTATATGTTTTTTATTTTCTTCAATTAATTAAGCCAAAAGTTGAAGCAAAAGCCAGTGGCTCTACCTTTAAAGCAATTAGATACCGAGAATTAGCAGAACTCAGGATAAAACTGCCGCCTCTCCTCGAGCAGAAGAAAATCGCCGAGATTCTAAGGACGGTTGACGAAGCCATCGAGAAGACCGACGAGGCCATCGAGCGGACGGAGCGCCTAAAGAAGGGCCTCATGCAGAGGCTTTTAACAAGAGGCATCAAGCACGAGCGGTTCAAAAAGACCGAGCTGGGCGAGATTCCGGAGGAGTGGAGGGTTGTGGGGCTTGAGGATGCTGCTATAGAAGTTACTATTGGAGTTGTTAGTTCCGCAACTCCGTATTATACTTCTCAAGAAAATGGTGTGCCTTATTTCCGTTCTCAAAATGTAAGGGAAAATAAACTATTACCCACAAATATTTATATCACTAAGGAATTTAACGAGAGACATAAAAAGTCAATCCTAAAAGAAGGCGATGTACTTACTGTGCAAACAGGCGATATTGGAACAAGTTGTGTAGTGCCTAAGGAATTTGAGGGATCTAATTGTCACAGTTTGTTAATAACAAGAACAAACCCTCAAATGCTAAATCCCTATTTCTTGTCATATTTCTTGAATTCACATATTGGAAAAACTATGATTAAGAGAATTAACTCGGGCTGGGGAAGAGATCACCTCCTATTAAAGGATTTTAGGAAATTAAAAATCCTCCTCCCACCCATCGAAGAACAAAAACAAATCGCCGAAATCATTTCCACCGTTGACAGAAAGCTCGAACTCCTCAGGGGGAGAAAGGAGAAGCTTGAGCGTGTTAAACGTGGGCTGATGAAGGATTTACTGATGGGAAGGAAGAGAGTAAAAGCGTGGTCAAAATGATAGAGGGGATTACACAGCTTATTAAAGAATATAGAAAAGTACCATCATACTTAGCAGGAACGATTAGTGGGATGGTAATATTCCTTCTAATCTATAACAGAACTCGCTCTGTATCTGAGGCTGTATTCTGGACGATTATTATTGTTTTTGCGTTAGCAGTAATTGACCATGTTCATTTCAGAGAAGAAGCTGAAATAGAAAGATTGGCGAATGACAGAATTAAAAACGAAATTAGAGAGTCCACTTTAAAACTTGTTGAGAAACATTTTTCTCCTTATCTCAGGCAGTTTTTCGAGGTGTTAGAAAGTGAGGGAGTCATGAAACTTAGGGATCTAGAAAAAGAGATTTTTAGAAATCTCTCCCTAGCGTTTATCGTTCTAGAGCGAGGGGAATCGCTTCCTTCCAATCTAAAATATATTCTCACAAATATTTTAGAGGGAAAGAATCCTGATGAATATCGGAAAACAACAATCTCAACCATTTTTAGGCACTTCATGTTAAATGAAGTGCCAAAGTTACCAGAAATTGAGAGAGTCCTTCCAATAAAAATCAGCCAAGGTTTTCATTTATTTCTTGTGATTCCCTCAAAACATGTCCTCGATATCGAAAAAACTATTGTACTCGGGTACAAAAGCCATGTTAATCATCTATACCAGCTCATACAAAATCACCCTGAGATTGAAAATGATGAAAAACAAAAATTTAAGGAGTGGTATAATGGATTTAATCCTCCAACAGAAAACCCAGTAATTCTGATTTTGTTCCCCTACCAAACTTCAATAAAAACTCTACTAGAGCATCTCTCAGAAGGGGACTCTGAGGATATCAAGGAGATTATATCTCCTACAATTGAGAATATCCTAAAGCAGACGTTGGGTATCAGAGAAATCAAACTGGCATATTTGTTTGAAGCTGCTGGATATAACAAGAGGATAGTAGACAAACTTATTAATCTCGACAAAAGACTCAAAATAAAGCTCGGTAAGGGGCAATCGATAACTTTAACCGAGTTCTTAGGTCTGTCGCATCCATATAATCGTCTTTTAACTTCAGTGCAATCTATAGATCCACAGTTATACAATGAAATAACCACTAATGAGGGACCTCTCACTAATCTTGAAAGGTTAATTAATGATTTACGATTGGCTATATATGGGATGCCACCTCAAGGGGAAACGGTTTAATCATAAACATCTGATCTCTCTAACACCCTCGTTGTTTACAAATAAACAGGTGTTTCCCCATGCCCGCTCAAAACCCCGAATACCTCCAGTGCGAGAAGCCCCTCATCGAGAGGCTCAAAGCTAAGGGCTGGACTTACAGGAGAGGCATCGAGGTTCTCGAAGACGAAAACGAGCCCCTCCTAACCTCAAGACTAAAGCGGGCGATAGTTAGGATAAACGGAGTTAGCGAGAAGGAAGCGGAGGAAGTAATCAACCTCCTTAAGGCGAGTCCCTTCGGCGTTGAAGGTTCCCGCAGGGTTCTCGACTACCTAAAGAACGGCGTCCCCGTGAAGGACGAAGAAACCGGTGAGCCCAAGAGGCTTATGCTCATCGACTATGAAAACCTCGGAAACAACGAGTTCCTCATTGCCAACCAGGTCGGCTATCCGTTTAAGACCAAGATACCCGACCTAATCCTCTACGTCAACGGCATCCCCCTCGTTATAATTGAGTGCAAAAAGCTCGATGTGAGCTGGAAAAAAGCCTACGAGCAGATTAAAAGCTATGAGAAGGAGATGCCCGAGCTCTTCAAGTATACCCAGATAGGAATTGCCGTCGGAGATAAACTCGTTTATTTCCCCATAGTGCCATGGCTCGGAAGTGTCCCGGTCTATGAATGGAAATGGGGCAACTTCGATCCCCTAGATGACCTCATCGAACTTTTAAAACCTGAGACTCTCCTTGACGTCCTCCGCTACTTCACTTTCTACCGCGAGAGCGGAGGCGCGTTCACGAAGGTTCTGCCGAGGTACATGCAGTACCGGGCAGTTGGGGAGATAGTGAATATTGCCGTTGGCTACGCGAGGGGTGAGACGGAAAGAAACAGGGGCTTGATCTGGCACTGGCAGGGAAGCGGAAAGACGCTGACCATGATATTCTCCGCCTATAAAATCAAGCGTCTGCTCGGCAACCCCACAATTTTCTTCGTCGTTGACAGGAAGGAGCTGGAGAGACAGCTGAGCGGCGAGCTTAAAGCCGTGGGACTGGGCTTTGAAGTGGTAGGTTCAATCGAGAAGCTTAAGGAAGTCCTAACCCACGCCGATGGGAAGAGGGGAATATTCATCACGCTCATCCACAAGTTCCGCGCCGAGGACCTCACCGACGTGCTGGAGGGACTTAAGAGGGAAAGCCAGAGAAGAAAGACTATAATGAACCGCAAGGACGTCGTGGTTCTGATAGATGAAGGTCACAGAACCCAGTACGGCGAGCTCGCCTCGACCATGCGCTCGATACTCAAGAGCGCGTCCTTCTTCGCCTTTACGGGAACGCCAATAGCAAAGAAAGGGCGCGACACCTATGCCACCTTCGGCTATAAAGACAGGCCCTACCTTGACAGGTACTTCATAACGCAGTCCATAGAGGACGGCTTTACCGTGAAGATAGCCTACC